>DAONFN010000284.1:0-4515 GCA_035403625.1 Bacteroidales bacterium | reverse complement strand
CATCCTGACCCCCGAGGTGGTGGGTGACGATCATTACAATACTGCCCAGCGCGTAAAACGGATCCTGCAGCGCTACCGCGAACTCCAGGACATCATCGCCATCCTAGGGATGGACGAACTGTCCGATGAGGACAAGCTGGTGGTTTCGCGTGCCCGCCGGGTACAGCGTTTCCTTTCCCAGCCATTCTTTGTCGCCACGCAGTTTACCGGTCTGCCGGGCGCGTTCGTCAACATCGAGGACACCATCAAGGGGTTCAACATGATCATGGACGGCGAAGTGGACGAGTATCCCGAATCGGCCTTCAGCATGGTCGGAACTATCGAGGAAGCCATTGAGAAAGGCAAGAAGCTGCTGGCGGAAGCCGGGAAATAACGGCAGGAAGGCGCAACCGCGCGTTCGTATTTAAGTCGTGAAGAAAGAAGAAAGAACGTGAAGGTAGATATCATTACACCGGACAGTACCGTTTTCAGCGGGGAGAATGTCGGCCTGATCCAGTTGCCCGGCATCGATGGTTCCTTCGAAGTACTCAGCAACCATGCCCCGCTCATCTCCGTCTTGAGAAAAGGACGCATCAAGCTGGTTTATAAAGGAGAGAAGGAAGAACATTTCTTCGAGATCAACGGAGGAGTGGTCGAGGTGCTCAGTAACCGCGTACTGGTCCTGGCCGAATAACCATCCTCCCCATCGTTCTACTGTTCTATTGTTCAAAAAAAAGGCGGCCCGTTTGGACCGCCTTTTTTCGTTTCATCGAAAGTTCCTAGTAGAACATCAGACGACTGTCCTTGATATCGGCGGTCTTCTCGATAGCCGAGTAGATGCTGCCCACACGCTGTGAGAAGTTCTGGGTGGCGATCATCTTTTCATACGAGAAATCATCCTTCTGGGGAACTTCCGGTACTTCGCTGATATAGATGAAGTAGGCACCGAAGAGTCCGACCAGCGGTCCCAGCAGGTCACCCTGTTTGGCTGTGAAGATCTTTCCGACCAATTCGGTTTCGCGGCTGATGGTCGAGCGGGTGGTTCCGGCGAAGGTTACCAGCGAGGTATCAACCTTGGCGGTGAGTTTGTCGGCCAGGGCGGTTATATCCTTGGTGGTGGCAAGCACTTTCTGCATCTTTTCGGCCATCATATCGATCTTCTTCATATTCCTGACTGAAGGTTCGATCCGGGTTTTAATATCGGCGAGCTCCTGCTGTCCCTTTTTGTTGATCGATTTGAGCACGGCGATGGCATATTTTCCCTGGAGGTCGAACACCGGGCTGACTTCCCCGATCTTGGTGTTTTCTGCGTAAGCCCAGCGCACCATTTCGCGCGCGGAGGGGAGGCCCATCACGTAGTTGTCCATTTCCCTGACATTCGGGGCGGAACGTTTCTGGAGTCCTTTCGCGGTTGCGGCTTTATCGAAAGCTTCGGGGGTTTTGTTTTGGCCGGCAAAGGTGCTGGCCTGGATGTAAGTATCCTGGAAGGTCTGGTTGCTGGGTACTACCGAACGGGTGAGCACGGCGGCCTTGACTTTTTTAGAGGGAGCCGATTTTTCGGTCAGCATGAAGAGCGAATACCCGATGCGGGTTTCGACCACCTTCATTTCGTTGGGCTTCAGGGTGAGTCCGGCCTGGAAGAACGGGTCGAAATTCGGGTTGCCGTCACGGAACCACTTCAGGTCGCCGCCGTCATCTTTGGCGGTCGGGTAATCGGAGTACTTTTTAGCGGCTTCGGTGAAGTTGGCCGGGTTTTTCTTCAGCACGGCCAGCAGGCTGTCGATCTTGGCTTTCGCTTCTGCTTTGGTGCGCTTGATGTTTTCGTTTCCGGTGCCGGCATAAGCGAGGAGGATCTGCGAGCCCTTCATCGAATCGGGGCGCTCCTGGAGATCGATCATCTTGGCCATATACCAGGCATTGTTCAGTTCGAACGGGGGGAAAATAGTGCCGGGTTTGGCATAAAAGAGAAGGGTGTCGAGTTCGGCCGGGAAGGTTCCTTTTTTCACAAAGGAAGTATCGAGGCGGCTGTCGGAGTTGGCATTGACGAATGCGAGCGGGTTCTGGCTACCTTCGAAATCCTTGTAAAGTGCCTGGACATCTTCATAGATCTTCTTCCGGTCGTTATCCGAAGGTTTCACTTCGAAGAGCACGAAGTCGAGGTCGCGCATGGCTTCCTCCTGGTAGAAATAGTGCTTGTTCTTTTCGTAGAACTTTTCGTAGTCGGCATCGGTAAGCTTCACGGCGCTGTCGGAGATGGAGATCACCGGGGGGCATACGGAGAGAACCTTGATGGCCTTCTGCTGGTCGATGTAGTCGCGCTTCAGGAAGGCTTTGGGCACGTAGTAGGCCTTGGCAATGAGGTTGTTGAACTTGGTTTCCTGGCGGTCTTCCTTGATGGCCTTTTCAAACTGGAGCCACTGGTTCTTGGCCTTGGGTTCCATTTTATCGAGGTTTTTCAGGTAGTTCAGTACCAACGACGGGCTGTACTGTCCGGTTGCCGGGTCTTTGAAATACTGGAGGATATACCGGTGGGGCTGTTTGCCCTGAACCTGGTCGAACAACTCCTCGGGGGAAACGGTCAGGCCGAGTTCCTCGTATTCCTCGCCCATCAGGATCTCCCTGACGGAGGTGGTCCAGGTGCTCTGCCGGATCTGGTAGGTTTCCTGGTCGGTCATTTTCTCGTTGCCGGTATTTTCTTTCTGCATCTCGATGTTCTTCTCCACCTTTTCGTTGAATTCCCTGTACGAGATGTTTTCACCGTTTACCGTACCGATATTATTGGTTCCGTGCGACCGGCGCTTGCTGAAATCCCCGATCACAAAGGCGGCGATGGCTACGCCGACGATAATTACAACAAGCCCTGAATGCTTTCTGATTTTTCCGATAATCGCCATGCTGATAACTATTTAATTTAAAACAGGGTGCAAAAGTAGGGATTATTCACGAAACAACAAAGCCCACAACGCGGAACTTAACACCGACCCGCATTTTCAGATAGAATCCTTCTTTACGGCCATGGTTCCCGCGGGATTCCCGATGGAATAGCGGGTAAAAGATTCGTTCGATTCCATCCGGGAACCGTAGAGAACCTGGTCGGGACGGGTGATCTTGACTTTCACGTCGCTCCATATCCGGTTGCGACCCTCCTCCCACACCAGGTGTTCGGTTCCCATCTGTTCGTTCTTCGATTCGTTCCGCACCACCACGTTCCCCCAGGCTTCCATGATCCGGGTGCGGTCGCGGCTTGTGCCCCGGTTGCCTGTAATGGTGGAGGTGATCTGTCCGTCGGGTCCAAACATAACGATATGGAACCCGTCGGGGAATTCCGAATAAGAGTCTTCGCCCCCGTACCGGTTCATTAGCGGACTGGTAAGCCGGGCCTGCAGTTGTCCCGAATCGCTGAAGAGCATCGTGATGTTGCGGGCGGTCATCAACGGGTCGTTCTGGCGAACCCGGATGGCGGCATTGGGTTGCGGGGGTTTGCTGCAGGCAGCCAGGAACCAAAGGAGAAAAAGAAGTCCGGGAATCGTTTTCAAAGGCCTTGACCGGTGCGGGATCAGAAATATTTGCGCTTGACGAACCATCGCTCATAGATGGAGAAACCGACGACCAGGCGGAAATAGCTTTCGCGGATCAGCTGATTCGAGGTGGTGCCCCGAACGCCATACTGGCCTGAGACATTCAACATGGTCTTCATGCCGCGGATGGGGAACCCGAGGCCGAAGGTGAGGCCGTATTCGTTGAGGTCCTGGCCGCGCAGGCGGAGGTAAGTTTTGCTGAAGTTGAACCCCAGGCGGTACCGCATCCGGGCGAGGTAATTGTTGTATTTGTTGATGTCGGGGATGATCTCGCCGCCAAGGTTGACCTGCCAGGAGTTGACCAGCGAATCGCTCTTCCCGAAAGCCAGGAATTTTTCCCAGTTCTGCCATTTGAAATCGATCCCCGCCATCCAGTAGTCGGCTTTTTCAATGGACACCCCTGCGCCGGCCATGGCCGGAATGTTGATCTTCCCCTTGCTTCCCGAACGGTTGACCAGGGTATCGCGCTGCGATTCAATGCCGGAGGTGCTCAGCAGGTAGGTGGTCGACAACATGTCGGTCCGGGCCGTCAGGTTGCGCGAAGGCGAGAAGATGGCGCCGAAATTGAGATCCAGCCCGCTTTTTGTGCGAAAAGTGTACTGTGCTCCCAGGTTGAACCACAGGTCGCTGAGGGTGATGTGATAGGATTCCCTGAAATTCAGCGCATACAGCGAATCGGGGAACTGTACCGCTGCTTCCCGGTCCATGCTGCCGAACAGGTAGGAGAAATTTGCCCCGATGGAGAGTCCTTTGAAGAGCTTCACCCCGTTGCCCCAGTAAAGCCGGTTGATACCGCCGGAGCCGGAGTACAGCCGTTCGACTTTGCCTTCGTAGGTGTCGGTGGTATAATTCGACATGTTATATCCCACATCGCTGTAAGGAACCAGTCCGATGCTGGTGCGCCACCACCTGGTGATGGGCATGCCGAAAAGCAGGGACCCGAGCGATCCATAGCCCC
>DAONFN010000283.1:0-4528 GCA_035403625.1 Bacteroidales bacterium | reverse complement strand
AGGTTTGGGTTGACAGTCATGATGATTTTATTCGAAACCGCTACCGGAGGCGACTTGCAGGAATAACTTGAGATCAACTCACATTGTACGGAATCGTGCTGGAACATCACGCGCGAAAACGAAGGAATTGAATCTGACTGGAGTTCTATGTTGTTCACTCTCCACTTGTACACAGGAGAAGCTCCGGGATTTTGAGCGGTAGCCGTGAAGGTAACCGATTGCCCTTCGCACGATGGGTTATGGTTAGCCGTGATCGTAACGCTGGTGTTGAGCGTCGTCGACACCGTCATGGTAATCGCATTCGACAAGGCAGGATTTCCGATGGCACAACTCAGGTTGGACAGCACCTGGCAGGTCACCACCTCACCATTAAGCGGGGAGTAGGAATAGTTGGCCGAGCTGCCGCTTTGCTTATCAATCCCGTTCACCCTCCAGGTAAAAACAGGGCTTCCTCCGTTTACAGCCGTGGCCGTGTAGAGAACGGTTTGCCCTGGACAAACAGGGTTTTCAGAAGCAGTAATGCTGACACTGACCGGCCAGCCGCTGCTGACCATCATATTGATCGAAGTGGATTGCACCACTGTTCCCTGGCTGCATAGTGCGGAAGATGTCATTCTGCAAAAAACAGTATTCCCGTCGGAAGGCGGATAGGTATAGGTTGCATTGGTGGCGCCGGCTACCGGGCTCCCGTTGACAAACCACTGAAATCCCGGTGACGGTCCACCGTTGACAGGATTCGCCGTGAAAACCACCGGAGTGCCGGCACAAGTTGGGTTTGAAGAGGCGCTTATCGTGACGGCAGGGGGCTGCGACGGGCTTACCGTCAGCGTTATCGTGTTGGAATTCGCGGGACTGCCGGTAGCACAGAGCAGAGCTGACGTCATAAGGCAATGGGCCTGGTCGCCGTTATTTGGCTGATAAGTATAGGTTGAGCTGGTTCCGGTTTGTACCACCCATGAGCCGATCTTCCAGGTGTACTGCGGAGTGGTTCCCCCATTTACCGGGGTGGCAGTCAACGTCACGAATTGACCGGAACATACCGTAGTCGCCGAAGCAGATATGCTCACACTCGCCGGGGCATAGGGTTGGACGTTCATGGCAACCGGGGCAGAGTATGCCGGATTTCCGCTTTTGCAAAGAGCATTGGAGGTCAGGATGCAATATACCAGATCCTGGTCTGCGGGTGGATAGGTCATCGCAGGCCCGGAAAAAGCCGTCGTATCGCCATTTACCATCCAGGTATACTGGGGCGCCGTCCCCCCATTGACCGGAGTTGCGGTAAAGTTGACGAGGTTGCCGTTACAAACGGGATTAGAAGATGGGGCTACGGTCACACTCACGGGTTGATTGGGGCTCACCGTCATGGTAACTGCATCGGATGTAGCCGGGTTTCCCGATGTACAGGTCAGGCTGGAAAGTAAAGTGCAAGTGATCACATCTCCATTCCCAGGAACATACGTAAAAGTATCGGCGGTGGCTCCGGTGATGCTGTTCCCGTTAACCTTCCATAGATACGAAGGAGAATTTCCACCGTTATATGCTTCTGCAGAAAAAACAATAGTATCGCCCTGGCAGGCCGGATTTGAAGATGGCGTTACGACCACTCCCACAGGAAAATTGGTCGTAACGATCATGTGGACCATCGGCGAAGATGCAGGGTTCCCGGAAACGCAGGGTAGCGTCGATGTTACCTGGCAATGGACCGAATCGTTATTATTCGGTGTATAGGTATAGGTAGGATTAGGCGTCGCCAATGTTACATTGACACCGTTTACAAACCAGTTGAATGTCGGAAGTGTACCACCGTTGGTCACAGTTGCCGTAAATGTTACGGGAACCCCTGGGCAGATGGGGTTGGCAGATGCGGTTATAACAGCACTTACCGGAAAGGTCGGATGAACATTGATGTTAAGGACGCCGGGCCCGTTACCCCCGTTATAGTATACGATCAGCGAGCGGGGGCCCAGTGTGGTCCAGGTGATCGTGATGGAATAATCCGTCACCGATCCTCCTGCCGTAATGGTTCCGCCCGTGACGACCCAGATATAACCTGTCTTCCACTGTTCCGTGAAATAAACATATCCGGGCACATCGACGCACGGAGCCGTATCCCCTGTAATCGTCGGGGTAAGTCCCGGAGCATCAACGATTTCCGCCTGTTCCCCCGACTGCCCAAAGAGATTCAGGGCCGTGAAGATCAAAAGGATCGCCAAGTATGTGATTCTGCCTCGCAAGTGCCTTTGTTATCTCATCCTTCTTCCCGACATGAGTATACGTATCCAATATCGGAAAGATACATAGTTCTTTTTAGATATTTACTTTGAATTCCCATTAACCAGTACTTTTTTCCACACCTGGTAATCCTTGCCACGGAATATAACGAAATACAATCCTTTTTTCAGTCTGGGGCGAAGATCCACAATGCGCTTAAATTTCTTATCCACAGTGAGTCCCGAAATATCAAACACCCTGATACCCATGCTATTGTACATATCAATATCAAAGGTCTCCGGCGCCGGCAGGCTGATCGCGATGGTGAACTTCCCGTCGTTTGGCACAGGATAGACCCAAAATCCTTTAGCAGAGTTGTCCCCACCGGGGAAAACCCCGTAAAAATAAACATGATTGGACGTATCGGAAGGGCATCCGTTGACGATCGTTTCGCACCAATACCATCCGGGATCAACCGGCGACAGCGTATTTCCGGTCGAGTCCTGCAGAAGACTTCCTTCATAGTACCATTGAGTGATCCCCAACTGGTTGCCGACAATGGTATTCTGGATCACTGAGATGACCGGAACCGGCGGAAGCGGGATAGCAATGATCCGGTGAGCCGGGGAAAGTACTCCTGTGCCGCAATCATTATTGCCTTGAACGCGGATCTCACCACCGGTGAAGTCGCGGCTAAAGGCCAGGGTGATCTCCACCTGGTGCTCGCCGGCAAGCGCTTCGACGCCGGCTGGCAGACTCCAGGTATAGGTGGAAGCACCGGGGATCGGCTGAACCGAACATACCACACCGCTTTCGCCTGCACAAATGGTATCAGGGCCAGAGATGCTGCCGGCTTGGCCCGGCAATAGCGTAACCTGGGGTTCGACTGTATTGGAGAGTGAAACAAGCGGATCGGCACATTCCAGCGTGGAGGTCATTTCGGCATGGATCCGGTCGCCGGAGGCAGGTACCATCGTAAACTGCATACCCTCCCCTGCCTGTTCACCATTCCGGTACCAGCGAATGTCAGGTTCGCCGCCATTAACCGGATGGGCGGTAAAGGTGACAGGAGAACCCTGGCAAACCGTTGCGGGATCCGAAGTGATGGTGAGGGAAGCAGGTACGGGCGAATTGACTGTCACGGACACCGTATCGGACCATGCTGCAGGAGAGGTGACACACGACAAACTCGAGGTCATTTTAACCGAATAGGTATCCCCGTTTGCGGGCACCATCACCAGCACCGGCTGATTGTTCCCAATGGATGTTCCGTTACGGAACCATTCATATATCGGCACACCCCCGTTTACCGGGACGGCCGTAAAGGTCACCGGCGTTCCGCTGCAGACTTCAGTGGCGCTGACAAGAAGATCAACCCCGACAGGCAGCCTGGGATCGACGGTCATCACCACCTCATTGGATGTGACCGAGTCAGGAACAGCACAGGGCAGATCCGAAATCATCTCCACTCGGATCCTGTCACCATCCTGTGGAACAGTAGAATAATGGGGAGTGTTATCCCCTTCGGGCGTCCCGTTACGGAACCATCGGAACATTGCATTTCCTCCATTCACTCCGACAGCCGTAAAGGTCACAGTCGATCCTTCGCAAACCGGATTCTGATCGGCCGTTATTGCGACGGAAGCCGGCAGTAGTGGATTTACGGTCATGCCGAGAAGATTGGAAATTACCGTCGGTGTTACGACACAGGTGACGCTTGTGGTCATTGCAACATAGACGGAATCACCATTTAAGGGAATATAGGAGAAAGTGGGCAGATTTTGCCCGGACGGTATGCCGTTCAGGTACCACTGGTAGGTCGGGGTTCCTCCATTGACAGGAGAAGCAGTAAAGGTGACGATTGTGCCCTCGCAGATATTGTTGGTGTCAGCCTCGATCGTTACTCCGGCTGTCAAGGGATCCTCCACCGACAGAATAATATCGGGTGATGTGGCCGGACTCCCTGAGGTGCAGGTGAGGCTTGTCGTTATAACTACATGCACCTGGTCTCCGTTGGACGGGAAATAGGTGTATGTCGGTGAGTTCCCTCCTGCAGGCGAACTGTTAACAAACCATTGATAAACCGGATTAGGGCCTCCGTTTACCGGCAGGGCGTTGAATTCGACCAGGGTGCCGGCACAGATGGTTCCGGTCGGATTCACCGAAACAGAAACCGAAACAGCTACCGGAAGCGTCACGTTCATGACGACCGGGGGTGATGTGGCCGGGCTGCCGGACACGCAGGAAAGTGTCGAGGTCAGGGTGCAAATCACCTGGTCCCCGTTGACCGGAGTATAGGTGAACACCGGATTATTGG
>DAONFN010000282.1:0-4533 GCA_035403625.1 Bacteroidales bacterium | reverse complement strand
CCGTGAATTCCGGGATCCCGGGCTGGTCGGCCAACACCGTCCAGTCGGTGGCCGTAACTGCTGCATCCTGCCTCGACCGCGCTTTCTGGGCTTCCAGCCCTGCGTTGAAACCCTGCATGTCGACCGACCACCCGACTTCGCGGGCCATAAGCTGGGTCAGATCGATCGGGAATCCATAGGTATCAAACAATTCAAAGGCAAATGCCCCGTCAATCACCCGGTCGCCTCCTTTCCCCGTGGCCGTTTCGATATACTGGCTGAACCGCTGGATCCCCGTCGACAGGGTCCTGAGAAATGCGGCCTCCTCCTCCCGGATCACGTTGCCGATCAAATCCTTCTGGGCAATGATCTCGGGAAAGACATGCCCCATGCCGGCAATCAGGGTATTCATCAGTTCGTGGAGAAAAGGCTCGCGGAACCCAAGGAAAGCGTATCCATACCGCACCGCCCTTCGCAGGATGCGACGGATGACGTAACCGGCCTTGACGTTCGAAGGGAGCTGCCCGTCAGCAATGGCAAAGGCAATGGCCCTCAGGTGGTCGGCGATCACCCGCATCGCCACGTCGGCGCGTGACTCATCGCCGTACCGCAGACCGGCTTTACGTGCAATCGCCTGAATGATAGGCTGGAAGATATCAGTGTCATAATTGGAACGTTTGCCTTGCAATACCATGCAAAGCCGCTCAAAACCCATCCCTGTATCCACATGCCGCGCAGGCAATTCCGTGAGTTTCCCGTCGGCTTTCCGGTTGAACTGGATGAAGACAAGGTTCCAGATTTCAATCACATGAGGGTCGCCCTTGTTTACCAGGTCACGACCGGCGACCTTTTTCTTCTGTTCGGCATCGCGGATATCGGCATGGACCTCCGAACAGGGGCCACAGGGTCCCGTGTCGCCCATTTCCCAGAAGTTATCCTTCTTCGATCCGAAAAGAATACGCTCTTCCGGAAGATGCTGCCTCCAGAATTCAAAGGCCTCCATATCGGGAGCCAGCCCTTCCTTCTCATCCCCCTCGAATACAGTCACATATAACGATTCTTTATCGATTTTCACCACCTCTGTAAGGAATTCCCATCCCCATGCAATCGCCTCTTTCTTGAAATAATCGCCGAACGACCAGTTGCCGAGCATTTCAAACATGGTGTGATGATAGGTGTCGTGGCCGACCTCCTCGAGGTCGTTGTGCTTGCCCGACACGCGAAGACATTTCTGGGTATCGGCTACCCGGGGTGCAGCAGCCTCCCGGTTCCCCAGGAAAATATCCTTGAACTGGTTCATCCCGGCATTGGTGAACATAAGAGTAGGGTCGTTCTTAATCACCATCGGGGCCGATGGAACAATGGTATGCTCCTTGGAGCGGAAAAAATCGAGGAAAGCCTGTCGTATTTCGGTATTATTCATGGATTAGATATTAACAAGGTATTAACAATCTTTAACATTTTTAAACGCCGGAAGCGGCTGCAAAGTTAATTATTTACTTAATTTTGTAGCTGTTACGCCCCCTCTTTTGAATTATTCTTTATTTACCTGTCGATGAGCAAGGTAAAATACAAATTCAACAAGAAATCGCTCACGTTCGACCGCGTCCACACCACCATGAGGAAGCGGCTGCTCTATTTTTTCTCCCACCTGTCGACCGGAATTGTCTTTGCCGCCGTCGTCCTGGTAGCGGCGTACAACCTGATTGACTCGCCTAAGGAAAAAGCACAGAAGCGCGAGATCGACCAGATGAAGTTGCAGTACCAGATGCTCAACGACCAACTGGACAAGGTTTCCAGCATCCTTGCTGATTTACAGGACCGCGACGACAATATCTACCGGGTGATCTTCGAAGCGGAGCCGATCCCCGGCGCCGTGCGTTCAGCCGGTATCGGCGGCATGGACCGGTACGAAGCACTGAAAGGATACAGCAACTCGGAACTGATGATCGAGACCGAAAAGAAAATGGACCAGATCCTCGGGAAACTGTATGTTCAGTCGAAATCCTTCGACGAGGTCTTCGACATGGCCAGGAACAAGGAGAAAATGCTCGTTTCAATACCAGCCATACAGCCTGTCAACAATAAGGACCTTAAAAGAGTGGGGTCCTATTTCGGTTCCCGCATGGACCCATTTTATAAGGTGAGGAAATTCCATGAAGGAATGGACTTCTCCGCTTCGGTCGGCACGGAAGTTTATGCCACCGGCAACGGAACGGTTCTCTCGGCGGGGAGGGATGTTCAGGGGGGATACGGCAATGAGATCAGGATCGACCACGGATATAATTACCAGACCGTATATGCCCATCTTTCGCGCATTTTCGTAAAGCCGGGCCAGAAGATCCTGCGTGGCCAGATCATCGGTTATGTGGGTAATACCGGGAAATCGACCTCCCCGCATCTCCATTACGAAGTTCGGAAAAACGGGGCTCCCGTTAACCCCATCTACTTCTTCTTCAACGATATAACGGCCGAACAATTCCAGACGATGCTCGAACTCTCCGCACGACCATCGCAGACCATGGATTAACGAACCGACCATGCTGAGAAAAAAAACGAAAATCGAAAAAGTTTACTATACCATCGGGGAAGTCGCCGAGTTGTTCGAAGTCAACACCTCCCTGATCCGTTATTGGGAGAAGGAGTTTGACATCCTCAAACCGGCCAAGAATAAGAAAGGAAACCGGCTGTTCACCCAAAAAGACCTGGATAACCTCCGTATCATTTACCACCTGGTTAAAGAACGTGGATTCACCCTCCAGGGAGCCCGCGATAAACTTCGCGAGAACAAAGAAGATGTGGCCAATAAAGTTGAGGCCATCGATACCCTCAACAGGGTGCGGGCATACCTTCTCGAACTCAAGTCGCAGTTGTGATGCCGGTCGGTAAAAGGCAGGATTCCGAATCCTTTTTTCTGAATGTGTACGAGGTAGTGAGACAAATCCCCCGTGGCCGGGTGACCTCCTATGGAGCGATTGCCGAATACCTGGGGGCCCGCAGTTCGGCACGCATGGTGGGCTGGGCGATGAATGCGGCCCACACCACGGGCGGAACGGCGGACATGCGGACAAGCGGACGAAAAAAGGCCGATCCGCAGGGCAAGGCAGGGCAAGGCCCGGTGCCGGCCCACCGGGTGGTCAACCGAAATGGCCTGCTTACCGGGCGGCATCACTTCGGGCATCCCGCCCTGATGCAACAACTGCTCGAAAACGAGGGAATCGAAGTGCTCGACGACCGGATTGTCCATTTCGACCGGCATTTCTGGGACCCGCGAAAAGAACTAACATAAAACCCATATAATGAGCATTAACACAGAAACCATCAAAGATGCATTGCGACATGTCGACGACCCCGACCTGAAGAAAGACCTGGTGTCGCTGAACATGATCGACAACATCCGCATCGAGGGAAACAAAGTCTCCTTCGACGTAATTCTCACCACGCCTGCCTGCCCGCTGAAAGACAAGATCAGGCAGGATTGCCGCGATGCCATTCACCAACACGCAGACCCGGGTCTGGAGGTTGAGATCAACATGACCTCCCGCGTCACCACCCGGCGGGCTGAAACCGACGCTATGCTGAAGGAGGTGAAAAACATCATCGCGGTCGGATCCGGCAAAGGCGGCGTGGGAAAATCAACGGTCGCCGTAAACCTCGCCATCTCCCTCGCCGCATCCGGAGCGCGCGTAGGACTCATCGACGCCGACATCTACGGCCCTTCCATTCCGATGATGTTTGGAATGCTATCGGAAAGACCTACTGGGTTCGACCGCGATGGGAAAACCTATGTGTACCCCTTCGAGAAATTCGGTATCAAGGTCCTCTCCATCGGGTTCTTCGTCGATCCGTCCAAAGCCCTGATATGGAGAGGCCCGATGGCCTCCATGGCACTCCGGCAATTGTTCACCGACGCCGAATGGGGAGCACTCGACTATATGGTGATCGACCTCCCCCCCGGCACCGGCGACATCCCGCTGACGCTGATCCAGGATTTCCCCCTCACGGGCGCCATCATCGTAAGCACCCCGCAACAGGTATCCATCGCCGACGTCAGGAAAGCGGCCGATATGTTCCGTAACGACAAGATCAACATCCCGATCCTCGGCCTCGTCGAAAACATGGCCTATTTCACCCCGCCGGACATGCCTGAGAAGAGGTATTTCATCTTCGGTGAAGGCGGATGCAGGAACTTTGCGGCTGAACTTAATATCCCGCTTCTGGGCCCCATCCCGATCGTACCTGCCATCGCCGGATCGGGCGATGCGGGAATCCCTGTGTCGGCTTCAGGAGACTCGCCGGAAGCGGAGGCCTTTCGTAACCTGGCGGAATCAGTGGCCCAGCAGGTGGCGATCAGCAACTCCATCCGGGAGATCTTTGGCGGGAGCCAGGCATGACCCCTGCCGCGACCGGCTGAGGATTCGTTCGGAATCGCTATCTTTGCGGCCATGGAACAGGATGCATGGTCGGATGAGGTGGCATTAAGCAACTACCATGATCTTAAGGAGTTGCTCGAAGAAGCCCTTGAAAAAGCCGGTCTGACCGACGATACAAGGG
>DAONFN010000281.1:0-4534 GCA_035403625.1 Bacteroidales bacterium | reverse complement strand
GAGGCTGATCCAGACGGTAAAAGAATTTCATTAGAAAAAAGCAAAGTAGTTGAACGCATCTTCACATCGATAGCGAACCTACTTCTGGTTAAATAGTTTTATTGTGATGTGTTTTATGCTTTCTCTTATATCAAATGCTGCAAACATTTCAACTTCAATCACTGCTTGCTTTTCCTGACTCAATCCCGCACACACCTTACCGGAAACGCATCGGCCTTTATTGCCGGATAGGACGACACCGAGAAGTTGATATCGTTCATGCCGTGCGACCAGGCGCGGGTGGCATCGACCGGGGTGGATGACCAGAAAAGGACAGCGAAATCGGCAAAACTCCAGATGGTATTTTGATACAGCACCCCGTCGGGGTCGGCTTTGAAACCATTTAAAAAAAGATCCGTCAGCGCTTCACCGGCCCGGCTCGGCCCGTCGTAGTAGTCAAACAGGATGTTCCAGTCGCTTTCGGAGGGGACATGCCAGCCGGGTGGACAAAGACCCTGACTGCCGGGAGCAGATTCGTAACGCATGAGTTCGTCCCACTGATAAATGGATTTACGATTGCCAGGATTTACGATTGACGATTGAAGATACTGCTCTGCGATGCAGTTGTCGGTTTGATGAATGATGGTTGGAATGGTGGTTCCGTAATCCAGGTTCTTCTGCATCCAGCACTGGGAGCCGATTTGTACGGTGGGGTAAACCTTTCCATCCCGTATATCCGTCAGGGTGCTGCCGCAAGGAATGAGTGATTGAGTGAATGAGTGAATGAGTGAATTTTTGGATGATTGACAGCCGGTGGCGTTAGTGTAGGTGTAGGTGATGGTGTGGGTTCCGGGGCCGGCGACGGATGGAGTAAAGATGCCGGTTGTTGAATTGACGCCCGGGCCGGAGTAAGTTCCGCCGAGGGGCAATCCTCCTTTGAGCCAGAAGGGTTTGGCACTGACGGTGGTGATGGTGTCGAAACAGGCGTTAAAGCTTACGTTTGGCGATTCCCGTTCGATCATCGTGAGGGAAGGCGAGGTGGCGGGATTGGATGTTACGCAAACCAGGTTTGAGGTCATGACACATTGCACCACATCCCCGTTGCTTGCCGGGTAGGAATAGGTAGCATTGGTTGCATTAGGAACGCTGATCCCATTGACTTTCCATTGGTACACCGGTGAAGCGCCGCCATTGACGGGCGTTGCCGTAAACAATACCGGACTCCCTGCGCAGAAGGGATTGGAAGATGCCGCAATCGTTACGCCGGCGGGAAGGCTGGAATTTTCAAACATTGTGATGGCGTTCGATGCCGCAGGATTGCCAGAAACACAATTGACAATGGACGATTGACAATGGACAATGATTTGATCACCGTTGACCGGGATGTAACTGAACGTTGGACTGTTGCTTCCGGTTAAGATGCCATTTACCATCCACTGAAACACGGGATTTGAGCCGCCATTGACGGGCGTTGCCGTAAACAATACCGGACTCCCTGCGCAGAAAGGATTGGCCGAGGGGGTAAGGCTGACGCTCACCGGCAGGATGGGACTCACTGTAACCACCACCTGCGGGCTTGATGCCGGATTATTGGAAACACAGGGATCGGATGAGGTAACGACGCAGGAAACCAGATCGCCGTCGGCTGGCACGTAGGTATAGCTTGCATTGGTTCCATTGATTGCATTGACGCCATTCACCTTCCATTGATAGGCAGGTGAACTCCCTGCATTGGTTAAATTCGCCAGGAAAGTGACCGGGCTCCCCGTACAAACCGTTCCCGTGGGGCCGGAAACCGTCACACTCATTACCATGGTGGAGGAAACCGTAAGTTGAACCGCATCCTCACCGGTACAGCCACCGGGGCCGGTCACCGTGACGCTATATGTTCCTGGGGTTCCGGTGGTATAGGTTTGATTTGTTCCCACAACGAGGCCGGAGCCGAGATCCCTCCATTCGTAAGTACAACCGCTGCATGAGCCTGCGTCGAAGGTAACAGACTGTCCGTTGCAGACGGACTGGTCGGGACCGAGGTTCACGACGGGCGCGGTCAGCCAGTTCACGTTGACGGCATCTGTCATCTGGCAATCGTACTTTGTTACCGTTGCCGTATAGGTCCCGGCCATGAAGACCGTGATCGTCCGGGTGGAAGCTCCGGTCGACCAGAGATAGCTGTCGAACCCGGGCCCTGCATCGAGGATGACGGGAGTTCCCGGACAAACCGACACATCGCCGCCAAGACTGAACGGCGGGGCGTCGACCACAACGATCGGTTTGCAGGACGCGGCTTGCGTGACCTGTCCTTCATCCACCACCAGTTGAATGTTGAATACACCCGGTTGGTTATAATAAACCGTCGGAGGATCATAAGCGGTGGAAGCGGAGGGTGAAACGCCGGTACACGGGAGAAATGCCAGTCGGGTCAGCGTGTTGTTGGCCTGATTGGTAACCAGCGCAACCAGGGTGTCATGTTCCCTGACAATTTCCGAAACTGAATAGGGTTGATCCAGTCCCCCGATGTTTCCCAGGTTTGTTCCATTAGCAACCAGTGTATAGGTAAACGCAAAGGTCAACCGGCCCAGTTCATGTGTGTTTTTATTGGTGAAATAGCCGATGGACGCGCTGCAGTCGCGTACAATGCTGAGCCCTGACGGATTGTTGAAACCCGTCGGTGTTCCTAAATTATTTCCGGATGGCCAGTTCATCAGAGAAGATCCCAGATTGATCCTGAACAGGATGTTATTTCCTCCGAGGATATATAAGTCCCACCAGGTGTCCTCATAGATCAGACTCATCGCCGTCGGGTTCAGCAGGTTCCCGCCAAAGGTTCCCCAATCGTTAATGACCGGTGCGTTGGTAGGGCTGTTGCCGAAATTCAGCCGGAGCAGTTTTCCGGTGGAGCAGGTCACAAATCCTACCCAGGCATTGTTTTCTTTTGCGATTACCAGTCCGTGTGCCATGGTGAACTGCGGGAAGGGCCCAATGTTCACGGCGACCGGCGTGTTCCACAGCGAGTTCCCGAAGTCGAGTCGGATGATGGTGTTTTCGTTGTTCACCCAGCCATACCATTTGCCGCTCTGGTCGTCGAATTTAACCTGGATGCCTTCTGCATTGGCGGTCAGCAATCCGAAATTACCGAGCAGGGTCCAGCTCACCGGTGGGTGGTAAAAGGTTGATCCGTGGTGGAGCCGGATGATCCCGGAACCATGACTGCTGATGAACGAAAAGCAATCATCATTTTCTCTTGCGAGGGTAATATAACCGGGATTGTTGAGGGTTCCGCCGGGATTGCCGAGATTTGTCCCGAGGGGATCTGCGGCCGCATTGGCCGAACAAAGATACCATTGCCAGGTGTTTCCCGTATGGGTTTGATTTTGGATCTGAACCGGACTTCCCGTGCAGACGGTGTCGGGAGCCGTGAAACCGGCATCTGGCATTAGGTTCACCATGACATTGACGATCGTGGGACTCAGTACCGAGCAACCGGCCGGGTTGGTAAAAATGACACTGATGGTCTGAATACCCGGGGTGTTCCACATAACCTGTACGTTATTGCTGTTCGGGCTTCCGCCCACGATGGTTCCGCCTGCTACAATCCACTGGTATCCGGTCATGCCGGTCTGCGTGGAATAGGCATAGACCATTCCCGTAACTACATTCACCGCGCCTAATATTTCAGGGGCGATTCCTTGTGTGACCGTCACTGCAAGTACCGCGGACAACCCCGATCCACAGGAATTGGTTGCCGCCACGGTAACATCTCCCGAAACCGCCGTCTGTCCGAAATCCACCGTGATCGCCGTGGTGTTTTGTCCGCTCATGATGGTGGCCCCAGGAGGGACAGTCCAAACATACCCGGTGGCGGTTGCAATGGGTGAGATGCTGTAGGTCACACCCGCCGAGGGCGCACATATCGAAGTGATCCCGTTTACAGAACCGGGCTGTTCCGGAGCCATACAGTCGACAAATTTAACAATCAGCCCATCCGAGGGTCCGGCGGGCACGGGTTGGTAGCTGCCCGGGGTCGCCAATCCCGGGCTCCCGCGACCGGCCATGTAAATGGTATCACCCGTGATGGCGCAGGCCGACCCGCAATCCGTGATCGAACCTCCGTAATAAGTTCCCCACTGCCTAACCCCGGCAGGGTCGAATTTCACGAGAAAGGCATCGAGGTTAGGACCACCATATACGGGCTGAAAAGAGCCCGGTGTCGCGATCATGTCGGTCGCATCGGTTTGTCCGCAGATAAAGATATTGGCGCCGGCATCTGTCGCGCAACCCCAACTGAGGCTGTTCCCGATTCCACCGTAATAGGTGCCCCACTGCCTAACCCCGGCCTGGTTGAATTTGACCAGGATGGCATCACAGGCGCCAATCAGGGAGAATTGATGACACCCGGGCGTCGAAATGTTATTGGATGAGGAGGTTTCTCCTGATAAGAAGAGGGAACCGTCAACAGAAAAATCGCAGGAATAAAGTGCATCGAAGGCTGAGCCCCCATAGTAGCTACCCCATTGCCGTTGACCGTCGGAATTGAACAGTGCGATGAAGCCAT
>DAONFN010000280.1:0-4541 GCA_035403625.1 Bacteroidales bacterium | reverse complement strand
ACCCTCACCGGTATGCCCGACTATGTTTTCAACAAGGATTATAAACTGCGTTCACTCTACGATGTTGAGAACTTCATCAACACCAACAAGCACCTGCCCGGCGTTCCCAGCGAAAAGGAAGTTGTTGGCAAGGGCCTGAACCTCGGCGATATGAACTCCGTCCTCCTCCAGAAGGTTGAAGAGCTCACCCTCTATATGATCAACCTCCAGAAGGAAAACGATGCGCTGAAAGTTCGCGTTAGCAACCTGGAGAAATAGTATACCGACAGATTGCAAAACTTCTTACGAAAAGCCCGGATACTTAGGTAGACGGGCTTTTCATTTTTCTCCCGGTCAACCATCTACACCCACCTACGTTTACGGAATCACTATGAAAAGGATCCGCCAGATCCCTGCGGAAGGGCTCGACTTCCTCGCCCAACTGGTAAAAAACCGGAAACTCATCCTGAACCTGAGTCAGCGGGATTTCCGTAAAAAATATATTTCGAACTTTTTTGGATTTATATGGGCCGTCCTCGATCCGCTGGCCTTTATTATAATCCTGTATCTGGTGTTCGGGGTCCGTTACGGAAAAACCAACCCGGAAGAGGTGCCGTTTGTGGTGTACCTGATCACCGGTTACATCGCCTACGATTTCTTTGTGGGCGCCTTCCGGAGCATTACCACCTGCATTTATGACCATGCCTTTCTGCTTAAAAAGGTGAATTTCAGGGTAGCAGTACTTCCCATCGTCACCCTCTTCTCACAATTGATGATCCATGGCATCGTTCTCGGCATTGCCGCGGGCGTGCTTCTCTATAACCATATCTTCCCGCAGTTGTACTGGCTCCAAGTGTTCTATTACCTGCTTGCCCTCTGCGTTCTGCTGGTCTCCCTTGGCTGGCTGACCTCTTCGATCTACCTTTTCTTTCCCGATATCAGCAACATTGTCGCTATCGTATCCCAGGCTCTCCTCTTTATTAGCCCCATATTCTGGAACATGCAGGGACTGCCCCGGAGCAACCAATTGATCCTTAAGCTGAATCCGCTGTTTTATATTGTAAACGGGTACAGGGAAAGCTTTACCAATCACAAAGGTTTCTGGACGCATCCCGCGCTCACCCTGTATTTCTGGGGGGTCTGCCTGGTCATCCTGGTGGCAGGGGTTATCGTGTTCAAGAAGCTCAGACCCCACTTTGCCGATGTTGCACCTTCGTAGTTACCAGACAAGTTGACGGAATCGTATGCCTGACCAAAACCTCGTAATATCACTTTCGGGAATTTCGAAAAAATATAAGCTTTTCAGCAACAAACAGGACCGTATGAAGGAGGCCCTGCATCCGCTGAAAAAGAAATACCACAAGGAATTCTATGCCCTGAACGACCTGAGCCTGGAGGTAAGGCGAGGGGAGATCCTTGGCATTGTAGGCATGAACGGGTCCGGAAAATCGACGCTGCTCAAGATCATCGCCGGGATCATCCCACCTACTGCCGGTGAGGTTCAGGTGCAGGGTAATGTCGTTCCGCTGCTCGAACTCGGAGCCGGCTTCAACCCTGAATTCACCGGGTTGGAAAACATCTATTTCTATAACAGTATCATGGGTTTCACACGCCGGGAAACCGATGCCATGCTCGATAAAATCCTGAATTTTGCCGAGATCGGCGACTTCATCCACCAACCCCTTAAAACCTATTCATCGGGGATGAAAGCCCGCCTGTCCTTCGCAGTCTCTGTGAACATCAACCCCGATATCCTCATTATCGACGAGGTGCTTAGTGTGGGAGACGAATTGTTCCGCCGTAAAAGTTTTTCCAAGATCGAAGAATTTTTCCAGGCGGGAAAAACCATCCTGTTTGTATCGCATTCAGCCCAGAATATCAATCAGTTATGCACACGGGCTCTCATGCTCTACAACGGCCGTATCGTACTCGATGGACCTGCCAAAGCAGTGACCATGCAGTACAACCGTTTCATCTTTTCGCGCCAGGAACAGCGTGAAATCCTCCTCGAAGAGTTCAGGAGAAACGGAGTGCGCAACGACCTGATCGATGAGCTCCAGGAAGAAAATGCGGAAGAGGTCCTGCCCATCCGTAAAGAAGCAGCCCCTGTCGTCAGTGAAATAAAAAGTGAAGCCTATTTTATAGACAACTTTGACCCGAAGAGTACGGTGGTCACCCGGAATGCTGATCTTGACCTGGAGAATATCCGCCTGGAAGATCCTTCCGGGAGGGAGGTGAACAGCATTGTACCCGGGGAAGAGTATTCGGTGTGCTACCGGATCCGTTTTTCTGAGGACGTAGGCCACATCAGCCAGGGAATCGGCTTTAAGACCGAGCTTGGCGTCGTTGTGACCTGGCGTTATTCGCCTGAATGCAACCGTTACAGTGAACGGTATTTCAGGCAGGGAGACGTACTCGATGTCCGCTGGAAATTCCGTTGCAACCTCATCCCGGCAACTTACTTTACCGGTATTACGCTGAAGCGCCAGACCGACGAAGGCGGTGAAGTCATCTTTAAAGGTGCCGATATCGATGTGTTCCAGGTGCTCGGAGTCAAGGGTGTCGATCGCGGAGGGTACTTCGATGCAGGCTTTACCGTGGAAATGGAATAGATGAAAATCTGCATCCTGGGCACCGGCCGGTCGGGAACAAAGGCCATTTATACGATGGTGCAGGCTCTCATGCGCGACAACCACGCCATTGTCGATTCGTGGTATGAGCCGTTTTTATGGGACAAGAATGTCTTTAACCGTGATTTTAACCTGGTCAGGCAGGCGTTCGGGCAGATGGATTCGATCTCAGTGGAAGGGATTTACCAGCACCAGAAACTTCCCCTTTTTATCGACTCTCCCGGCCCCTTTCTGCCGAACCGATACCTGGATGAGCTATTCCTGCCCGGGCAGGATGACCGGCACCTCGTCGCAAAATTCATCCGGGCCAATGGCAGGATCCGATTGCTGAATGCAGCCTGTCAGGGTATCCTCTTCGTATTCATTATCCGAAACCCGGTGGATTCGGTGAATTCGATCATGGGACGGTTCTCCTATTTCGGGGGTGAGTTCCATCATGATGATTACCCTCGGTTTCTCGAGGGGATCCGGCATCGCTACCCGGTTCCGGATCCGGCAACAGGCGATCCGGGCGACATGGAACGGGAGCTGATGTTCTGGTACTATATGAACCGGTATGCGCTGGAAACCTTTGCATTGGAGCACATCCCCGTGTACCGCATCTGTTATGAGGATTTTCTCGCCCGCCCGGGCCGGGTCCTTCAAGGTCTGACTGAATTCCTGGGTTATCCGTACCATGAGAAATACCTTTCCCTTGCCGGAGAAAAGGTCGGGACTGTCACTGCCGGCCCGGAGCTTACACAGGGAGAACTTTCATTGATGAAACCCTACTGGGAAAGATACCTCGGACTGATCCGGGACTTTGATGCAGACAGGGTGCCTGATCTATCTGAAATTACCGGCCGATACCGCATTCTTCCGGGAGATGAGATCAGGTCGCGCGGGTATTACGGGGTGACTCCGCCGAAACTGGTACGGGAGATTGACGCACTGAAACGGGAGATCAAGGCATTGAAAGACGAAGTGAGACGGAATGCATCCAAAGAGAAAGGAGAGTCACATGGATAAAACAACCTTCCTGACCATTTACCGCACCTTTGAACGGCTGGAAATGGTGAAGCAGACCCTTCCCGGCATTGTGGAGGAAACCCGGCGCCAGGGTGCCAGGCTGATCGTTCACGATACATCGGTCGAAGGCCGGGAAGAAAAGTGGCGTTACCTGCAGGACCTGAACCGGGAGAATGACTTTTTTCTGATCCTTTCGTCCAACTGCTCCTCTGCGCATGTGGCTAACATGTGCCTGCAACTGGGCCAGGAGCTGTATGCCCCGGACTATATCTGCATCGTGGAGGACGATCATGGGTTTTTACCGGGGATGATCGGATTGCTGATGCAAAAAATGAAAGAGTATTACGGCCAGGTTGCCCCGAACGGCTTGCGTTTCGGGGTGTTTACGGGTTGCGCATATCATAACCGGCAAATGAAAACGCTCCTTCCGTCGGGCGACGCCTGCCCATCTCCCGACGAAGATGTCAACCAGATGGGGCGCGCCAACGCCTGTTTCCGCTGTGCCCCCACGTCCCACTGGAATAACGTATTGAAGGGGTTCGACACCGATGAATACCTCATCTCGAACTACCAGGTATCCAACCTCAACCGCCGGAACTACCACAAGGGATTTACCTCCATGCTGGTGCAGAACGGGGAGATGTGCGCCTTCTTCGATGAGCCGGGGAGGGGAGCGTCGGATCAGCAGGGATTGAAACGCTGGGATGAAGTTTATACCGCCTCGGATCCAAGAAGCCGGTACAAAAATAAATGAGCATATTCCCATGAAAGTATTCGGAACCGGCCTGAATAAAACGGGAACCAAAACACTGGGCGAATGTTTCCGGACTTTTGGCTTTCACAATCAATCGTATGACCTGGGCCTGCTGGAAGCCTGGGCGCGGGGAGATCTGGAAGAGATCTTCCGTGTCAGCGACCGGTTCG
>DAONFN010000279.1:0-4549 GCA_035403625.1 Bacteroidales bacterium | reverse complement strand
TCGACGCCATCAACATCAAGTTCGGAAGTACCATTCCGCAACTCGATATCACGAAATACCCGGGGGTTATTTTCCCGTAAGGAGATAAAGGAATACACCGGACGTGAAATAGCGAAGTGGCAGGGAACTGCTGTTTCGCTATTTCTTTTTGAGCCAGTTCAGCAACCGGGCGGTAGCGCGGCCCCGGTGACTGATGCCGTTTTTCAGGTAAGGCGGCATCTCGGCGAAGGTCTGGGTATGACCATCGGGCAGGAAGACCGGGTCGTAACCGAATCCTCCGGGGCCTTTTCTCCCTCGCGTGATGGCTCCGTCGATCCTTCCCTCGAACAGATGCTCCTCCCCGTTCATGATCAGGCAGATCACGCAGCGGAAACAGGCGCTGCGGTCTTCACGGTCGCCCAGTTCAGCCAGTACTTTGTCAATGTTGTCATCAAAGGTACAGCCTTCACCTGCATAGCGTGCCGACATCACACCGGGCCTTCCATCCAGACCGGCGATCTCCAGTCCTGTATCGTCGGCAAAACAATCCATTCCCGTTTTCTCATAGACGAAGCGGGCCTTCTGGATTGCATTTCCCTCAATGGTGTCCTGGGTTTCAGGGATCTCTTCGTACAGGCCGGCCTCTGCCAGCCCCACGATTCGGAACGATGCGCCGACGATTTCCCTGACCTCCCGCAGTTTGTGGAGGTTGTTGGTGGCAAACAGGATCTCTTTCATGGGAGGATGATCAACGGGTATCAGAGAATTTCTTCGAGGAGACGCGAGATCAGTTCGGTGAACGACCATCCCTGGGCCCGCGCCATTTTAGGAACAATGCTCGCGGCCGAAAGTCCCGGTACAGTGTTTACTTCCAGGAAAAAGAATTGCCGGCCGGTGAAGATATAGTCGAAACGGACTACCCCTTTGCAGTTCAGCACCCGGTAGAGATCTTTGGAAATCTGCCGGCATTTTTCTGCCTGGGCCGGGGTAATATGGGCCGGAACGACCTCTTCCGCCATGCCGGTTTTATATTTCGCTTCGTAATCAAAATAGTCCTTTTTCGACAGGATTTCCGTCACCGGCAGCGCGACCACCTCTCCCCGGGTCCGGATCACTCCGCAGGTCAGTTCCCTGCCGGGGATGAATTCTTCGGCCAGCACCTCGTTATCTTCCCGGAAAGCCCGTTCCAGTGCGGGGGCCAACTCCTTTTTCAGCGACACCTTCGACATTCCCACACTGGATCCGCCGTTGTTCGGTTTGATGAATACCGGCAGGGTAAGTCCGGCCTTGATCCGTTCGAGCGAATCGCGGTCATCGCAGAAAAGGTGAAGCGACCGGGCCACGGGAACCCCGGCGGTTGAGGCAACACTCTTGCAGTAACTCTTGTTGAAGGTCAGGGCCGAGGTGGTCACATCGCACGACGTGTAAGGGATGCCGAGCAGGTCGAAGTAACCCTGCAGGCGTCCGTTCTCCCCGGGCGTGCCATGAATGGCGATGAACACCGCATCGAACCGGATCTTCCGCCGGCCGATGGTGAGGCTGAAATCATGCCGGTCGACCGGAAACCGCTTCAATCCTGCCTGGTAATACCATTGTTTTCCCCGGATGATGATGAACCATGGAACGAACTTCTCCCGGTCCATGTTCAGTTCCACCTGGCGACCACTCCCAATCGAGATCTTGTATTCGCCGGAATCGCCCCCGGCCACGATGGCTATGTTCCGCATACCTGGATGATTTTGAAGCAAAAGTAGCATAAAAATAATGTGTCCCGGGGAATTTTCAATTTTGTATCTTTGTCCGATCATTGCTAAAACACAATAAAACAGCCCTTTTCGGGTTATTGGAAAAACCGGCGGATGGATTTCTTGCGATTTCTTTTTACGAAAAAGTTTCTGAAGCATTTTCTTCTAGCCATCGGGATCACCCTGGTGATGATCTGGATCGTGCTGCAGTCGTTATCGTGGTACACCAAGCACAACGATTACATCATCGTTCCCGATTTCCGGGGGCTTCCCTATGCCCAGGTGACAGGAGATCCCGCCCATGACAATTACCGGTTCATTGTGATCGATTCCATCTTTGACGCCTCCAAGGAGAAAGGTTCCATCCTCTCACAGGATCCTTTTCCGGGAGCGCGGGTCAAGAAAAACCGGATGATTTACCTGACCATCACCTCGATCATTCCCGAAAAAACGACCATGCCCGAGCTCCGCGACCTCACCCTACGCCAGGCGCAATCGATGCTGGAGTCGTCGGGTCTGCGACTGGGAAGGCTTTCTTATATCCGTTCGTTCGACGAGGATGCCGTTCAGAACCAGTTTTTCAAAGGCCGGAGCATCCGGGCCGGAACGGAGCTCGACAAAGGGTCGGCGATCGATCTCTCGGTGGGTATGGGCGCCAAGGCCTATGAGGCGGAAGCCGATTCGGCCACAAGTGACAGTTTGGGGAGTGAATAAGAACTGAAGGAATAATTAATTATAACTATCGGATGAAGAGGGTTTTCGTTGTTTTTCTGTTATCGCTTTTGGCTTATTCGACCGGTTATTCTCAGGAGATCCTGACGGCGCTGCAGATTAACCCGGCGGTGAAGGCGGGAGCTTTGATGCATGCGGCCGACCGGCCGATGCCGGGGAACGATCTGCCGGTTCTTCTTCCTTTCCGGGATGATTTTTCGGTCAACGGGGTTTTCCCTTCCACAGCCCGGTGGGCAGACCGGTATGCCTTCGTGAATGACGACCTCCCGGTATTCCCGGTGGATCGGGGAGTGGTGACGCTCGATGCCATCAACGACACCGGGAGCATGTACCCTAATGCCGTACCCGGTCCGATGAGTTTTATCGCAGATCACCTCACCTCGCGGGCCATCCGCCTGGATTCGGTCTTTACTCCGGTTCCCCGGAAACTGACCCCGGCCGACTCGGTCTATCTCAGCTTTTACTACCAGCCGCAAGGGCGCGGATTGGCACCGCAGAAAAACGATTCCCTGATCCTCGAATTCCTGGAAGTACCTGCTCACGACAGCATCCTGCCCAACGATACCATTGCTATCCCCGACCGGTGGAGGCAAATCTGGTATTCCAACGGCATGTCGCTCGATACCTTTTATGTAAAGCAGAATGCCTGGTTCGCCCGCGTCATGATACCGGTCACGGATACTATATTTTTTAAAGACTATTTCCGGTTCCGTTTTTACAATTACATCAGCCTGGCGAGCTCCTCCGAACCCAGTTGGCAGAGCAATACCGGACAGTGGAATCTCGACGAGATTTATCTCAACTCAGGCCGGAGCCAGACCGACACGGTCATGCCCGGGCTTCGGTTTGTTTACCGTCCGCCTTCACTCCTCCGCCGTTACCAGTCGATGCCTTATCCCCAGTACTGCAACGACCCTACCAACGAAATCGCCGACTCGCTGGATGTCGTGATGACCAACCGCGACATCCTTCCCCACATGGCAAAATACCGCTACACGGTTTCAGCGGAAAGCGGAAGTTTCGAAAGAACCTATGATGCAGGCAATTACAACATGCTGCCATACCGGGAGGAGCCTTATGTAACCTACCCGCCGTTTGCACACCCTCCTTTCCCTTACCTGATCCCCGTGGGCCAGGGCGACAGCGCCGTTTTTCGCGTGACCCACATGCTTGCCCCTGTGGAAGCAGGCTCGGTTGGCGGAGATACGATGGCTGCCCTCCAGAAGTTTTATAACTATTTTGCATACGACGACGGCACACCCGAAGTCAGTTACGGTCTGACACCGGCCGGGTCGAAACTCGCCTACCGGTTCCGGCTGAGCAAGTCGCCCGACACCCTCCGGGCCATCAGTATCTACTTCAACCGCACCCTCAGCAATGCCAGCGTTCAGCAGTTCTGGCTGACAGTGTGGAACGACAATGCCGGCAAACCCGGCGAAGAGATCTATTCGAAGCTGGTGTGGCCTTTCTATTCCGACAGCCTCAATCATTTCGTCACCTATCACATGGACCCGCCCCTGGCCATTGCCGGAACCTTCTACATCGGTTGTGTGCAGACCACCGGTGACAATCTGAGCATTGGTTTCGACCGTTACAACGACAGCCGGGAAGAGATCATGTTCAACATTACCGGCACCTGGATGGTTTCGTCATACACGGGTTCTCTCATGATCCGGCCCATTATCGGAAAGCCGATCCCGCTGGGGAATGATGAAAAGGTTGCCGTGAATCCTGGGATCCGGGTCTTTCCGAATCCGGCTACCGGGAATTCAGTCGCGGTCAGCGTCACGGATATGCCGGAACAACAGACACGGGGAGCGGTCATCACGATCACCGACGTTGCCGGCCGTATTTGCCGGGTCCAGTCATTCGGTAAGATCGTCGATATCGGCAATCTTCCGGCCGGGCTCTATTTCCTTTCGGTCCGTGACCGTTCGGGCGGACCTCTCGGGGTTGTCCGGTTCATGGTCGCCCGGTAACATCTCCCATCTGCATCCGACATGGCAGAAGAGCCCATGATCACCGATGACCCGGATCTCCTGCAGAACGATATCAACGAGGAATCGGGGGAACTTTACGAACACTTCCGGTTT
>DAONFN010000278.1:0-4592 GCA_035403625.1 Bacteroidales bacterium | reverse complement strand
GCCGTTCTCATTGGATGAATCGGTGCAATGGATGTTGGTGGCACGGGGATCCCACATCCAAACCACGCGGCCCGGGATGATCCCTTTGGCCTGGCCGATCGGCGCATTTGGGGGAAAACTACCCATGATAACCGCATTCCGGGAGGCTTTGGTGACGGAAGGGAAGTGGACCAGCGTCGACAGCAGGAAGAATCCGGCCACGATCAGAAATGCTGACGCCAGAATATATTGCGACCTGGAAACGTGCAGCCGGGCTCGCCTGAACGACGCCGCCACACCCCCCAGGCTTAACAGGTACAAGATGAAGCTTGACATCATGGGTGCAGCCGCCTGCATGCAGGGATAATTCGCCCGGCTGGGCTTGGGAATCACCCTTACCAGGTACCAGATCGTCGCCAGCAGTCCTGTGCAAAGGAAAACGAGTCGCGGGGATACTCTCCACGACTCCAATTTACAGACAACCTTCCGGAGTTTGCCCGGAAGAAAATTCAGCGAAGGGTGCATGCTGTTTCTGTGTTTTTATGTTTCGGCTGATCAGGGTTGCTGATACTTTCAAACCTGATCGCCCGGCATCACTGGATCTGTAGCAGTTTTGCCTCGCAAACCCGTAAAGATTCAGTATAAATCCAAAGGTATAAAGAAATCCAACCGTTCGCATTTCATCGGCGGATAAAGACAAAATCGCCTCCCTCGTCGTCACAGTCGAGCAGGGTACCGAACTTGGGAGGCATCTGGTTGGAAGTGGAATGCCGGATGGAGTTCTTGGTAAGGTAGTACAGGTCTTCGGCGAGCAAGACCTTTTCCTTGTTGTTTTTCAGGCAAAGGAACATGTACCGGGCGAAGTCGCTTTTATCGGGAACCGGTTTAAGATAGGCGCTGGTAAAGGCTTTACGACTTCTAGCCTTGACGAGATCCAGGGCCATTTCCCCTTTGATCGCCCGACTGAGCGAGTCCTCCCCTCCCCGCAACAGGCTGCCCCCGTAACAGGCGTCGGTGATCATCAGGATATGGCGGGCGGCGATCACTTTGAACTTTGTGCGTAGTTCCTTGAAAGAGATCCAGTTTGCCGGGTTGTTCCGGTCGGCGTCGACCGGAAGGATATGGCCGACATCCTCCTCCTTATCGTACAGCCCGTGTCCGGAATAAAAAACCAGGAGGTTGTCGTCGGGAGTGGTGGTCTTGCGCAGGTACTGCAGCGCTGCGTAGATGGAATCGCGCGGCGGATTTTTCAGAAAAATCATGTTCTCCCGGTTAAACGTATAATCCTGCGACAGGATATCGTAGATCTTCTGCGCATCGTTAACCGGTTCGTTGAGCTTTTCAAACCGGGTGTAGGCCTCCACGCCGATGATCAGCGCATAATACTTACCGATCATCACCTGTCGCCCGGCTGCGGTCTCTTTTGATCCGCTGTCGGCCAGCATGACCATTCCCCTTTTCAAATCCTGCTTCACAGCCAGTTTGCCCCGTTGCATGGGCGAATCGGTCTGTTCGAGGGATTCGGATGAACGCCCCCCTCCGGCGGACGACCCTCCGGACCGAAATAGCATAAACAGGGCAGCCGAACCCAGCAGTATCCCCGCCACAACGGCGGCAGCCAGATAAACAGGCTTCATTCCGGTCGTTGCCCGGTGGACCGGCCGTTTCTCCTGCAGATCCCTGATAAAGTCACCCACATCCGGATATCTTTCTTCCGGCTTCAGGCTCATCGCTTTGCGGATGGTGCGGCTCATTTTATCGGAGATACCAGGCAACATCCATTTCTGTCCTGCGTCTGACCCGGAAGCGCGTTCGTTGGCCGGAAGCGGATCTTTCCCAGTCAGAAGGAAGTACAGGATGGCACCGAGTGAGTATATATCCGAAAAGACTCCGGGCCGGCTGGGTGAGCGGTAGAATTCCGGCGGACTGTATCCCGGTCTCGTCAACAGGGAAGTATCCGGCACCACTTCGGCGGGGATATCCTGAAAATCAATGCCGAAATTCACAATGGTGATCTTTTTATTCTTCCCGATCAGTATATTGCGTGGATTTAACGCAAGGTGGAACACCGATTGGGCATGCAGGAAAGATATCCCGTCGGCAATCTGGGTAAGGAGTTCCAATGCTTCCTCCTCCGTTAGCTTTTTCTCTTCTTTTTCCAGCGTATAGGAATGGAGGTTCTCCTCATTCATGTACTCCGTGACAAAATAGAGTGTCCGGTTCTCTTCAAAGGTATCGAGGACCGGTGCGATGTGCTCATTCTGGCTGCATTTTGCCACCATTTTAGCCTCTTCGAACCATCGATCGCGGAATCCGGAATAAATGGTTTCATCCAGAAGGGTACTTTCGACCTCTCCGTTATCGGTCCGGGAGAAATGGTCCCGCAGAAAAAATTCGTGCAGGATCATCCTTTTATTCAGGAAAAGTTGGGTAACAAGGTACGTTATGGAGAAAAAACCCTGCCCCAGCACTTCAATAACTATGTATTTACCATGCTGAAGTTTTTCTCCGGGTGAGAGCGGATTTTTGAAGGAGCCAGCCATGCCTGTAAGGTATGAATTTCGATAAATTTACGAATAAATCCTGTCGAAAAGCTGAAAATTGAGATTTTGGAGAAAAATCGTGTATATTTGACCTATTAAAAACCGTGCAAATTTCTGCTTCTCATGATACTAAAGTCATAGGCACGCAGGCTGAACCCGATCCAGCCCGGACACGGTACCCTGCCCCCTGTTTCCTGTGTTATTGGCAAACCATTACCAACACGACAGAAAATGAGACCGAGAATTCAGCGTTCATCAAAGAATCTCATGAAAGGGTTCATGGCAATAATGTTCCTGATCATACTTTCACCCGGGCCGGGCAATGGGCAGGGAGTTGTGCAAAACCCCGTCTGTTACGGAACCCCGGTGCAGCTCCTGTGCAATTTCTCAGCGGGGTGCAGCAATCCGGAAGCTACGTTTACATGGTCCACCTCCAGTGGAACCTGGATCACGCATGACCGGGACCCGATCCTCTATCCACCGGGATCTCAATACATCGGGAGTGGCCAGACTGCCAACGGCTCAGGGTTGTGCCGGGGGGAAGGGTACGCATCCGGAGTGTTTTCCCTGACGATCAATTACGCTCCTCCGCCGGGCGGATATTACCACGGCACTTTGACTGTCAGCATCAACTCAACTGCGGCCGCCGGGGTGTCGATTGCCACCTCCACCAACCCGGCCTGTGAAGGCAGCCAGGTGACCTTCCGGGCCACCCCGACCAACGGTGGAACCACTCCCATTTACGAATGGAGCATAAACGGGATGTACAGTCCGCCCGATTCGACCGGCCCGACCTTCAACTGTTATCCGCAGAACCACGACACCATCCGATGCCGGATGACGTCGGGCAATTCCTGTGCATCGGGCAGCCCTGCCCTGTCGAACAAGGTCATCATGACCCTCAACTCAACCTACTATTTATCAGGGTATGCCGTCGACGCACAGTATGGAGGGCCGATATGGTCCGGAATCGCCTATTTGTTATCAACCTCCCATACCACAGGGGGTTATGACACTATTTCTTCCTCCTATGTTGGTGCCGGCTATTTTTCCATACCGACCTGCGGGACTAACGCCTGCAAACTCCTGATCCGCCCCCTGGGCAACGACGAGTGGAATCATATCCCGACTTACCTGGGCGACGTCATTTTCTGGAACAGTGCAACCACTCTCAACCTTTCGGCGGCCACTGATGTCGACACGATCATTGTACAGAACACACCGCCTATCATTACCATGGGGCAAGGTGCCTATATAAAGGGAATTGTTTACAGGCTGCCCACCTTGTATGGAAAGGCCAATGACCCGATCGATAATGTGGGCGTCACCATTAAGCCTAAGACATCCTCGGCCATCATCGGATATGGAGAAAGCGACCCGGACGGGGACTTTGACCTTGGCACCTACGGAACATCCAATTACACTGTGATGGCGGATTATCCCGGAATTCCCGTGTACACCCAGGGCGGAGCAAATAATGTGGTGGTTTACAACGAATATGACTCCGTCAACCTGGAAATACGGGTTAGCCCCGACTATGTGCGGGTCTATGCATCCTATGTGGTCACACCTTCCTGCACCGTGGATAATTCGAAGGTTTCCGGAAATGAGCAGCGGTGTTTCAATGCCCTTCAGGATTTGGAAGTTGCCGGCGACATGCAAAAACCGGTGACGGTATACAGTGGTGGGACCGGATATTTTGTCTCGGGTCAGAAGATCCGTTTCCTGCCCGGGTTCAAGGTGAATAGCGGGGGATTTATATGGGCTCATATTACCACCTCGGAACAGTATTGCGATCAGTTGATGAGCCCGGTTAATTCGTTAGGGAATACGGTTATCGGTCCCGGACAAAATCGGTGTTTCCAAGCCATCAATACCCTGATGACCGGGGGAACCGGAGCCAGTTTTCTTCTGCTTTCAGGGGGTGTAAGCCATCTCATCGCAGGAGAAAACATCCGCATGCTGCCCAGCACACAGGCCAAATCCGGATCCTCGTTGCATGCCTACATCACCACCAACGGCGGCACGAGCTGGACGTGGTACAAGGACACACCGGTCTTCTATCGGGTG
>DAONFN010000277.1:0-4605 GCA_035403625.1 Bacteroidales bacterium | reverse complement strand
AATGTCAAAGAACAATACAGTTTACTAACAATCGAATTTTAACGCATCAGCACTATTTTTTCATTTTTAATTATCCCGTCACCTCATTCCACCACCACCCTCACATCATCGATATACATCGTCCTCCTCTCCCGGTTCCAGAGGTAGATCTTCAGGCGGAAGGCGGGATCGCTGAGCCATGAAGGAATATCGAAGGCCAGCGAGGCTTTCGTCCACTGACCGGCGGAGGTCCCGAAACGGTTTACCGGGACTTTCCGGTAAAAGCACGGCTCATGCGAATCGTCCTCCACAGATGCCACCAGCACCGCACCTGTCGAATCGCGCCAGACCGGATTGATCCAGACGGAGGCCTCGACATGCCGGGGCGGATGGTCGACCATCCCCTGCAACGGCCGGTCCAATAATCCGGTAAAGGGCCAGCGGTTGTCGATCACGGCAGCCTGCGTGCGGGAATGCACACGAAGGCTCGTCTGAGTCAGGGAGGGATCAAACGGCATGTTTTCATAATCGTTGAGGCAGGTGTAGCGGTCCCAGTCGAACTGCAGGATCCCCGCCTTCTCCACCCGGGTTCGGTATTCGTCCCAATCCCAGGTAGAACCGTTATACCAGTAATTATGATCGATCATCCGCAGGTTGAACCAGCTGCAGCCCACGAGCATCAGCAGGAGGGTGGCCCTGTACAGGTGGTTCGGATGCCGGAAGGCCCACGTCAGCATCCATCCCAGTCCCACCGACAGCAACGTGTAATACTCGATGAAAGGCCGCGCTCCATAACTTCCGCCAAAGAACCACATATGCCACGAACCGGCCATGTAGGTGACCAGCAGAAAGGTGAGCACGATCAGCCGGCCATTCTGCTTCCTCCGGAAAACCATCCACAAGGCTCCCGCCACAAAAAACAGTACGGCGGGATTGTACGCAAACAGCCCGTTGAATGGCGAAAACCAGACGGGCAGGATCACCGGGTTCTTCCAGTTGATAAATCCTTCATTCCCGTAAGAATAATGCAGGAAATGGCCCGAAACGTATTTCCAGTAGATCATCTGCGGCAGGAGAACCAGGAAGGTAACACCCAGGAACGTCAGCAGCCACGACGGTCTCAGCAAAATCCGGAGGCGACGGAGAACATCATGGCCCGTTTTCACATCCAACAAGAGGAACCAGAGGGTGATGATGACATTCGTAGGCCGAATCAGCACCGCCAGTGCGAATACCAGGCAAAGCCATGCAAACAGGCGGTAAGAGCGGGATTCCCCGTCGATGAATCGCTTCAGCAGGTACAGGAAAAGGGCAAACAGGAAGAAGGAATGCACATGCGACATCAACCCTTCCGCCAGGGAGAAATACCAGAGGTTGGTGGCGGTAAAAACCGTCAGCACGACCGCCCATGGGACAAACCCGGTGAAGTACCTTCCCAGGAACCGTCGCAGGAAAAAGAGCCCCAGCAACAGGAAGAAAACGGGCGGGATGAGCGCCATCTTCTGGTAAAAGAGCGAAAAGCCATCGGGTTGAAGGGCGAACACCTTTGCGATGGTGTGCGTCGCCAGGAAGAAGGGAGTCCAGAGGATCGCCACCCCGCAGGTCATCTTGTTTACCACCTTCCCTTTTTTGTAATCCAGGATAAAGCCCCGGTAAAGGGTGTCGCAACGGTGGGGGAAGCGGTTCACATCCCACCCGTAAATAAACGTGGCCGGGAGATAAACATAGTAAATACTTTTATCGCTTGCAAACACCCCGTTGCCGGCGGGTTTCCCGTCTTTGAAATTCATCCGGAAAGCCAGGAGCAGGCATACAGCGAACAGGAGGGCGAAAAGCGCCGCCTCGGTCAGCCAGGGCACGACGGGTCTCCTCTTCCTTTTCATGGCGCGGGTTTGCAGAGTTTGATTTCCATATCGTCGAGGAACATCTCTTCCCGCCCGTAATTCATGAAATAGACCTGCAGGAGGTCGCCGGGTTCGGCTTGGGAAGCCAACCGGTAGCTCATGGTGACCCGGTTCCATCGTCCAGGGGCGCAGGGCGGATTGGCCAGGTCGGTGACCCGGTACTTATAAGGCTTCCCGTTGTGCAGGCAGGTGATCACCAGGGAGGCTTTCAGCTCCCGGTTGGGGCAGGAAAAGAAGATATAACCGGTTGCCACGATCCAGGCCGAGTCGCCCGCATCCAGTTGGCTCACCGGAAGCGAGAGACCCGGGGAGTACTGGAATTCGGCGTTCAGCACCATTCCCGCTTTGCCGGTTCGCGCCGCTTTGGCCGGCCGCGACGGATCATTCCGTCCCGGCGCCGGCTCAAAATCGTAGAATGCCAGCCTCCGGCAAGGAATCCGGGTGTCGCCGGGAAGGGTATCGGAAAGCCCGGCGGAGATGGGTTTAAGCAACCGCCGGTCGCTGCTGTCGGGCGATATCCGGCCGAATACCGCCCGGTAATAAGATGCGGTCATACGGCCTGGGACCAGCACCGAACGGCTGACCTGCCAGGTTTGGAAGAGGTTCAGCACCACCAGCGCGCCGGCGACCGCAAGCAGCAGCATCCGCACCGGCATTGGCTTTTCCAGGACCTTCTGCACCCCGTACCCGAGGGTCACACAAAGGACGGCCCAGGACGCGGTCATCGGGGGAAAACTCAACCGGCCCGGGAACTGCCGGTCGATGTCACTTCCTGCAAACAGGAGAAGGATGACCACGAAGAGGAAGGCGGTATAAAAGAACGGGATATTCTTCCGGCCGGGGAAGGAAAGACCGGCCAGGGCTGCCAGGGCCATAGGCGTATAAACCAGCCAGCCGTTTTGCAACGAAAAAAGCACCCGGTGAAGGTTGACTGGATTCAGCGATCCCGGATCGGCCCGGCGATTGCCATAAAACACCCAGGAACCGGGTTGGGAAAAGGCGGGGACAAACCTGACAGTAAAGCCCGTCACCAGCGCGGCGAGGATCATCACCGCCAGGGGTAACCAGATCCATCTCTTTTCCCCCATCATCGAACCCAGGAGAAGCAACAGGTACACGTCCAGGATCAGGAGGTGCGTGGGGGGACCGGGAAGGAAGATCATCCCGGTGACCTGCGTTCCGAGGAATACCAACGCCAGGGTGATGAGGGTCACCTGCAGGTTGAAAAAGTTGCGGAGGATCTTTCCTGCCAGGAAGATCCCGAGGAGGGCCAGACAGGCTCTCACCAGGAGGAACGGCAGGTCGGGAGCCATGTCACACGTTGGATTTCAGGTATCTGCGGTCGAGGATGTTATATTTGATGAGGCACCATACGGCGCGGAAAGCATCCTTCATCCCGATCTTCTTTCCCTCTTCATAGGTACGGCCGTAATAGGATATGCCTACTTCGTAAATCCTCACCCCCGGGAACCGGGCCATTTTCGAGGTCACCTCGGGCTCGAATCCGAACCGGTTTTCCCGGAACCGGATGCGCTTCACCAGATCGGACCGGAAGAGCTTGTAGCAGGTTTCCATATCGGTCAGGTTCAGGTTGGTGAACATGTTGGAAAGAAAGGTCAGAAACCGGTTCCCGATCGAGTGCCAGAAAAAGAGGATCCGGTGGGGCTGACCGCCCATAAAGCGGGATCCGTACACGACATCGGCCACGCCATCGAGAACCGGCTTGAGCAGGAGATTGTATTCAGCCGGATCATATTCCAGGTCGGCATCCTGGATGATCACGTAATCGCCGGTGGCCTCCGCGATACCGCGGTGAAGGGCCGCGCCTTTCCCCATGTTGACCGGCTGGCTGAACAGCCGGATATCGCAGCCGGGATGGGCCGCGATGTACCTTTCTACCACCCCGACGGTGTCGTCGCGGCTGCAATCATTGACGATGATGATCTCTTTCCTGACGCCGCCTGCCAGTTCCACTGCCAGGACTTTGTCGAGGATCAGGTGAATGGTGGCTGCTTCGTTGTACGCCGGTATCAGGATGCTGAGCTTCGGGGATTCCATAAGAGCGGGTTGCAACGGCAAAAATAGGGGAAAATACCGGGTTTTGCGTTATTCGTGAAAATAGATCCTTTTCACCCTCCGCGAGATGCCGGTGAGCACTTCATACGGGATCGTGCCGATCGCTTCAGCCATCTCTCCCACCGGGTGCCGGTCGCCGAAGATCACCACCTCGTCGCCTTCACGAATATCGGGAAGTACCCACCCCGGCCTCCGGCCACCCCTCCCTGCCGGCAGGGAGGGGGCCGGGGGGTGGGTAATGTCGATCATCGTGAGGTCCATGCATATGTTGCCGATGATCGGCGCGGGCCGGCCGTTCACGTACATCCGGCCGCGGCCGTTGCTGAGACGGCGGTCGAGGCCGTCGGCATAGCCCACGGGGACCACGGCAAGGACCATATCGTGTTCGGCTTTCCCCTTCCGGTTATACCCGATCGTATCGCCCGCCGGGATCCGCTTGATCTGGGTGATCACCGATTTCAGGGTGCTCACGTTCCGCAGCATGGCTTGTTCGGCCGGACTGCTTCCCACGCCATACAGCCCGATTCCGAGGCGTACCATGTCGAACCTCGCTTCCGGGAAGCGGGTGATGCCGGCCGAGTTGAGGATATGCAACAACACCGGGTAGTCGAGCACCTCCCGGATCCGGAAGCGAGGTTCGACATGG
>DAONFN010000276.1:0-4622 GCA_035403625.1 Bacteroidales bacterium | reverse complement strand
CCGTCGAATACCGGGGTAAACATCGGCGACATGGTCATTGCCAATGTCACCAAAGCTTCCGGTATTACTGCTGCAGATTTCGACGGCGTGGACAATACTGAATCCGCCGATCTGGTGAAACTGGCCGCCACCCAGACGCTTACCAACAAGACAATCGATGCCGACCAGAACACCATCACCAACATCGAAACGGCTGATTTCAAATCCGGAGTTGTCGACATAGATGGTACCCTAACAGCAAACAGCGATACAAGGCTTGCCACACAGAAAGCAACTAAAACCTATGTAGATGGTAAGATTGCCGGTAAAACCAAGAAGTATGTTGGCACGATCACTGCCGCCACTACCGGTACCGTCACGGCCGCGACGCATGGCTGCGGAACGGATGTCGTCGTAATGGTTTACGAAACCATCTCGACCGTCCGTTATGCGGTTGAAGCTGATATCTCCGTAAACGCATCGGGCGACGTTACCTGGACTTCGGCCACTTCGCTTACCGGCCAGATTGTGATTGTCGGTTAACCCCTGAATCAGAACCGATCATGCCAGTTTTCAAGTCAAACCTTGATATCCAGCAAAACCAGCTTCAGAATGCTGTCCTTCACCGGTGCCCGGATCTTCCGGTAAATCCGGTTGAAGGGCAGCTTTATTACAATGAAGGCAAACACCTTGCTTACCTGTGGGACGGACAATACTGGGTGCCCTGGGGATCCTTACCCGTTGGGGGTGGTGGGAGCGGAGAGGTCCGGCAATTTGTTACAACCATTCTGAATCCGAATCTGAGGTCGGGGGCCATCATTGTCAGATTGTACGAGGATCTTGTCGCTGTCAGGGTCGATGCCCATTTCAGCACCGTCAACACCGTCTACTTCAATATTGACTATCGCACAAATGTCAATCAGACGGGTACCTATATTACCGATAGGCCAATGACCGCAAGCTATGATAGCAATGAATACACTACCATAAATCATGCCTGGCTGAAAAAAGACGACTGGCTTTACCTGAGCATTGCTTCCGGATCAGGCGATACTGGTACAGTAGTTGAAGGAGACCCGGCCGGAGCCGCTGGTGAAACTGGAACGGGAACAGGAACGGAGCCGCCCGCGGGGGATGGTGAGGTGTTAGGCCTACTGACTGTGATACTCACCTGCATTACGAATTGAAAAACGGGTGATCTTTCAACTTCGTTGCGTTTTCCAGTTTGGTCACCCGGATGTATTTTAGAAAAGATTCCGTGGTACGGTGCCCGGTAATTTGCATGATTGAAAGCATCGGCACTCCGCTCATGTAGGCATTTGTCGCAAAGGACCTTCTTACAGTGTGAGTGCGGATCTGATTCCATTTTTCAAGATTCTCTTTGGTAATCTTTTTCAGGACAGCATATTCACCAATCCATCGCAGCACGCGGTTCGCTTCCTGGTTGGTCGGAATATGCAGTTCTGGTCCATACCGGTGCAAAATCTCCAGAATGATCGGATGAACAGGGATGATCACTGCTTCTTTTGTTTTTTGGGTTCGCACATAGAGTTTTCCATCTTCGATATTGTTCAGTGTCACTTTCGGCCAATCCGAATGCCTCAGGCCGGTATGACAGTGTAGTACAAACAAATCCCTGATTCTCCTCAATCTTGGATCCACAAGTTCTAGTTTGTACAGCTTTTGAACATCATCACTGGACAGGTACACTTTATCGGTTTCTTCGTTTAATACTTTGAATGATTTTGACCGGTGTTCTTCATTTTGTGTGAGTTTATCATCCAGCGCTTCATTCATAAGCCTCTTTAACCTGCGGATATGCGAGCCGATGGTATTTGTTTTGCGACCGAGTTCTTTAAGATAGTCTGTGAACCCAAGGTAGAACTCCTTGTTGATGGTTTCAAATTCAATCGTTTTCCCAATTTTCTTCTGGTAATTCTCCAGATGGTTTTTGATCCCGTCAAAATGTTTGATATGGTTCGGGGTCATTTTAGATTTGTACCTGGCCTGAAATATCGGGATGAACTCAATCAGAGTGGGTCGTCGTTGTTCCTCTTCTGATTTTCTTTTTCCGACAAAGACCTGATATGCCTCTTTGATCAATCGGGTTTTTTCAAGAGTTTCCTCCTTTGTCGGTTTTAGCCCCTTGGAAAAATATTTGTCATAGGTGTCAAGGAGAAAGCTGTTTATTTCCCGAAGTCTCTTGTTTGTTTCGGCATGATCCTTCAGCGGATAGGCGCGCTGCTCTTCGTCATTCCAGGCTTTCTTTGTAATGTTCAATCCTGTGGAAAGCCTCAATCTCTGATGGTTGAAGGTAAATGTAGCCAGGATTAAACATCCGTTTTTCCTCTCTTTGTCCAGGTAAAATATAACCGTTGCCATAATTTTGATTTTTGCCTAAAATGATCTGAAAACTTGCCTAAACAAAGGTACGAACTGGCAAGATTTTAGGCAAAGTTGCCTGTAAAAGTTATGAACAGGGGTTATTTTGGTGTAACAGGCTGTAACAAAAAAGCCGCTGGAATCAGCGGCTAGTCTTGTTTTTCAGTGTTTTGACGGGAATTTTTCGTGGGAGCAACAGGATTCGAACCTGTGACCCCCTGCTTGTAAGGCAGGTGCTCTGAACCGGCTGAGCTATGCTCCCTTGAATTGCGCGGCAAAGGTAAGGAAAATATTCAATCAGACAAGACTTTTCAGCTGTTTATATAAAAAGGAACCTGTCGGTCCGGTGAATCGTAAATCGAATATCATGCCGGCATTTTTCCGAAGAACCGCCTCATCGCCCGGTGAAATTTGTGCACCCCTTTTACCGGTTCGGTGTGCATCAGGATGCACTCTCCGGTGATGAGGCTCACGGGGCGGGAAGCAGCTAATGCCAGCGCTTCCGGGGTGTCCGACATCTGCTGGATCCAGATATGGTCAATGCCTTTCTCCAGGGCCCCGGCCACCACCTTTTGAGTCTCCTTTTTAGGGGTAAGGATCAGCAGGGATTTTACGTCGCCGGGAAGAGTGGACGGGTTTCGATGGCAAGGGATGCCGTCGATCATCTCAGCTTCGGGGTGTACCGGGATTACCTCATAGCCCCTTTCGCGGAGATGGTTGAACACCTGGTTGCCGAATTTCTTCGGATTGCGGGAAACGCCGGCAATGGCCAGCTTCCGCGGCGCAAGGAAGGCCTCGATGGATGCACGGGTTGCTTTCATGGTTATTTCTTGAAGATGAAATAGACTGCCAGGACCAGCAGGGCAAAGCCGATGAGGTGGTTTGTCCGGAAGGTCTCTGTCTTGAAAAACAGAAGCGTGAACAGGGTGAAGGTCACCAGAGTGATCACCTCCTGGATCACCTTAAGCTGGACCAGGGTGAAAGGTCCTCCCATCTCTTTATAGCCAATGCGGTTGGCCGGTACCTGGAAGAAGTACTCGAAAAGCGCGATACCCCAGCTGATCAGGACGATACTGACCAGTCCAAGGTTTTGGAACCAGGTAAGTTGTTTGAATTTCAGGTGGCCGTACCAGGCCAGGGTCATAAAGGCGTTGGAAAGAATAAGCAATATGATGGTACTGATGCCTTTAGCCATGGTCAATATTCGATTTCCAGGTCAAGTTCTTCGCGCAGATCGCGCAGGGCCGGGTTCTTTCCTGCCATCAGCTCGAATTTCTCCTTGTCGGTATACGGCCGGAGGTTTGCCGCCACTTCCGCCACCCGGGTGGCTACGCGGATCCGGGAGTTGTTCAGTTTTCCCCGCAGGAAGAGCAGTAATTCCGTCTTACGCAGGATCAACTCATCCTCCACGACTTTATTCCCGACCGTAAATTCCAGTTCGAACCCCTCCCGGATCACGGGCCGGGCGTTCTTCAAGGCGGCATAGAGGGGGGCCGAGGAGTTTTTGATGCTCTCCGCAAAGGCATCCCATTGCAGGTAAAGCTCCTCCTGCGTAAACGGCGAAGCAGCACCGTTCTCATCGGGTTCGTTTCCATCCGTTTGCTGCGAACCGGCGTTGCGCGGGGGATTTTTCAGGGAGGTTTCGGTGGTGATCGGGCCGATATCCTTCATCCGCACCCGGTCGGCGGGTCGTTCGGCAGGTTTTTCAACAGGTTTCTCTTCAGGCTTTTCAGCGCTTGCGGTCGCTGGGGGGGCGGAGGCCGCGGTTGGGATGGCCGGCTTCGCTGGTGAAGAGGGGGCGGGTGTGGGTGTGGGTGTGGTGGTAACCGGTCTGGATGCTGCAATGGCTGCAGGGGGAGGAACAGGAACAGCGGAAGGAGAGGCCGGAACTGCAGCCTGGCACATCTGCATCAGCGCCAGTTCCAGGTGAAGACGCTTGTTGTTGCTGTTCTTGTAATTGAGGTCGCACCGGTTGTGCAGGTCGAGCAGATGCAAAAGAAGGTTGGCCGGGCAGAGAGCCGACTGTTCCAGGTACCGTCCCCGGATCGAAGGGGCGGTCTCCATCAGGATCGCAGTGGCCGGGTCTTTGCACACCAGCAGGTTTCGCAGGTGTTCGCCGAATCCGACGAGAAAATGCTGCCCTTCGAACCCCTTGTCGATGATGTCGTTGATGGTGAGCAGGGTACCCGTTATGTCTCCCTGCAAGATCTGCCCTGTAACCCGGAAATAGTAGTCGTAATCGAGCACGTTCAGGTTCTCGA
>DAONFN010000275.1:0-4673 GCA_035403625.1 Bacteroidales bacterium | reverse complement strand
CCGGAAGAGTTCGTCGCGATCCATATTCCGGACCTTGTCGCGGAAAGCGTCCGGATCGGCTTTTACAAGCCGGAGGCCGATCTTCGGCAGGTTTTTGACGGTGACCAGGGCCAGCGAGGGCTTTTCACTCACCACGGCCGATTCGGTGGTCAGTTGGGTATGAGGCGCCCGGATCGTTCCGGCGAGTACCTGGCAGTTCTTTGCCCCTTCCGACCCGGGGAACCGCTGGATGGCAGACTGGCAAACCGCCAGCGCCTCTTTCTTCTTCCATTGGAAATTGCCGGGGATAAAAGGCTTGTAAAGATCGCCCTGCGTGTTCAGATAAGTGGCCAGAGTGAAGGAGATGGATGTGCCCCATGGACTGCTGAGCTCGGTCTGTTCGAATTCGCGGAGGGCGTCGGTGTACAGGCTGTCTTTCCCGGGCAGGATGCTTTTCGAATGTACGTACTCCAGCCGCCGCAGGGTGGTTTCGATGAGGGCACGCCGGTCGCGGTCGCCCATGTGGAAGAGGTCGAGGTCGAAGAAGATGCGTAGGGCCAGGCTGGCAGACGACGTTGGATCGGGGGCAACTTCCCGCCCGCGGAGGGCAAACTCACCGGGGAGCGAGAAATACCAGGGCTGATCCACCTCGAAGCGGCGGGCCGGCATCGTGATGCCTCCCTGTTCGGAAGTGAAGTAATCGAGCGCCCGGCCGGCCAGGAAATCAAACAGGGTGGGTGTGAACCGGGCCGCTTCGCTCTTCAGCGAATCGGTGTGCCCGTCGCCGGAGGCTTCCGCTTCGACGACCTCTTCATAGCGTTCAATGGGGATCTTTTTCAGCGAATCGGACTGCGTGAGCGATGTCAGGTACGTTTGCGCGATCACCTGCCCGAGGGTGTTGAGATCCCAGGTTTCGAGACTGTCGGGGAGATTGCCGCTGATGCGGGTGCGGTCGCGGAAACGGTATTGGTTGTTCTGGTAATACCGCCAGTAAACCTCCGCCAGGATCGACTGCAGCACCTGTCGGGCCGGCACCGATGCGGCATCGGCCTCCTTTTTCAACAGGGTGATGGCCCCGGGTACGTAATTCTCCTGGAATTCCGAATTCAGCCGGATCCGGTAGATAATGGCCCGGATCTTCGACGGATCGTCGTTTTCCGCCTTCGCCTTCGAATAGATCTTTTCGACGACTTCAAGAGCCGAGCGGGGCTGGCCGAGGTTGGCGAGGGAGTCGGCCTGCTTCCATAAGGCGGCGAAACGCCCTGGATTTGCCGTGACTAGGTGACGGGGTGATGAGGTGACGGCAGGGTGGCGGGGCGAGAAATTGCCGGCAGGGGCATTTTGCTTTATTTTCTGGGGGTATGCGGCGAGGGCATGACCTGTTGCCAGGAACAGCAGCAGATACAGGATAAAGCGCGGAATTTTCATAAGGGGCATGTTGGATCCGAACGGAAGGGCAATATTACCAAAACGGAAGGAGGGTACAAAGAGTGTACCGGAAAAAGGTGACTGTGGTGACCAGGTGACGAATCTCCCCCTCTCCGCACCGGAGAGGGGGTCGGGGGGTGAGGTAAAACAGAGTAAAAGAGTGTACTGCCGACTGCGGACTACTGACTGCGGACTGCCGACTGCCGACTGCTTTCCCCCGTTACACATGAAAAACAAACCCCACTCCGAACACGCTCTCAATCTCCAGGGCAGGATCTTCACCCAGGTATTTGCGAAGTTTGGTGATGAACACATCGAGGCTTCGACCCAGGAAATAGTCGCTCTTTCCCCAGAGATCCCTGACCATCTCCTCGCGTTTGATCAACCGGTTGGCATGTCGTGACAGGTACAGCAGGATATCACGCTCTTTTTCGGTGATCCGCCGGGTCTTGCCCCCGATGGAAAGCGACTGGTTGCGGACGTCGAAGGTGTATTTCCCCAACGGGATGATCTCCGGAAGGTCTTCCGGCTTGTTCTCCGGAATGCGGCGGATCACGGCGCGGATCTTCCAGAGCAGTTCCTCTTCGTCAAATGGCTTGGTGATGTAATCGTCGGCTCCCAGGCCGTAGCCTTTCAGCTTGTCTTCCTTCGTCGTCCGGGCGGTGATGAACAGGATGGGAATGCTGCTGTCGGTCTGCCGGATGGTCTTCGCCACCGTGAACCCGTCCACCTTCGGCATCATAACATCGAGCAGGCACAGGTCGAACCGGCTCCCCCGGTAGGCGTTCAACGCTACCTCACCATCTTTGCAGAGCTTAACCGCAAACCCTTCCGCTTCCAGGTAATCGACCAGCAGGATCCCCAGGTTGAGATCGTCCTCGGCCAGCAATATCCTGATCTTGTCTTCAGCCATTGGGCAAACATACGGTAATTGTCGTTCCCTTCCCGGGTTCGCTCTGCACTCCGACCGACCCACCGTGCATTTCGACGATCGTTTTTACGTACGGGAGCCCCAGTCCGAAGCCCTTCACATCGTGCACATCCCCCGTGGGCACCCGGAAGAATTTTTCGAACACCTTTTCCTGGTAACGCTTTTCCACGCCGATCCCGCGATCGGTGACCTCCAGAACCAGCCCCGGGGCGGTGTTGAACGTTCGGATATGGATCGCAGGATTTTCGCGGGAATATTTCAGGGCGTTGTCGACCAGGTTGTTCAGAACATTGGAAAGATGGATCGGGTCGCCCTCAACCATCGGGTTTTCGGCCCGCAGGTCGAGCGTCATTTCCGCCTGCCGCGACTCCAACTGAAGGCTCATGTGCCTCGCCATGTCGCGTACCCGTTCGTGCAGGTCGAGCCGTGTGCGCGTCAGGGGTATCTCGCCCCGCTCCAGCGCCGTCATGCTCAGCACCTGTTCGACCTGGAGATGCAGTTTCTCGTTCTCGTCGAGGATGATGCCGGTAAAGTGCCGGATCTTCTCAGGCTGTCCCGCGATGTCGTGTTTCAGGATCATCTTCGCGGCCAGGGAAATATTGGTGAGCGGGGTCCGGAATTCATGGGTCATGTTGTTCAGGAAACCGGAAGTTTGCTCGGAAATCCTCTTTTCCTTCAGCAGCGAAAAAATGTTGATCCACGAGAGCGCCAGCACCACGAGCACGAGGATCACCGATGCGATGAACATCGGCCCCATCTCGGCCAGGATGAACTGTTTCTTGCCCGGAAAGACCAGCTTCAGCAAGAACCCTTCGCCCGGCTCTTCTCCGCCCACACAGGCCGAATAGGATCCCGGCTGGAAGGCCGCACCGGATTTTTCGTGGCTGCCCGCCAGTCCCTCGCCACCCGTCCCCGGCTTCACTTCGAAATAGTACCGGATGTGGATGTGGTAGATCCGCATGAAATGGTTGAAGAGCGAATCCACTTTCTTCATCTCGTTGCGGCCCGCCCGGATCTGCAGGCTTTTGCAGGTCTCCCGGTCGCTGCTGAGCGCATCGGCCGTGCGGGAAAGCACCATTTCAGCCTTTTCGTTGAACAGTTCCTCTTTCATCTTCGCCGCCTGCAGGATCCACACGACCTGGATGGCCAGGATCGCCAGCAGGGCAAGGGTAGAGAGAAGGATCAGGATCCGGGTGCGGAATGATTTCATAGACGGTGCAAAAGTACGCGATTTACAACGGGTCCTTCCGTCATTAACAACTCATTAACAACCCGATAACGAGCCGTTAACCGGTTTCGGTGATGATTCAGAATAATTTTGCTGCCATAAAAAACAAGGTTGGCTCACAATCTGAAAATAACCGCAAGTGGTAAACTCTACCCACCCCTGGCCCCTCCCTGCCGGCAAAGAGGGGTGAACGTTGCGTCTCTGCGTCTCCGCGGTTATTTTAAAAATGTATTTCCTGAATTGTCAAACTAAAAACCCGATAAAAATGAAAACCGGACTCTATCTGATTCTGACCGTGATATCCCTTTCCCTGCTCTCCTTCACCCAGGAAGGCAAACCGAAAAGTACAATAACAACGGTGAATAAAAAAACGGAACAGGCGGCACCCGACTCCACGCAGGTTTCGAAGCACCGCAACAATCCCTGGACTTTCCGTTCAGGCTGGCTCAATGAGAAGAACTTTCCCCGCCTGCAGCAGGAAACGAACTGTCCCTTCTATACCTACGTTAAGCCGGGCTGCTGACGAGGTGACGATTCAATTAAAAATGAAAAATTACGAATTACTGCCGACTGCCGACTGGCGACTGGCGACTGAGTACTGCCGACTTCTCAGATCACCACGTTAACGATCTTCTTCGGCACGATGATCACCTTGCGCGGCGGGTTGCCTTGAAGCCATTTGCCCGACTCGGGCGCGGCGAGCACGGCCTGCTCGATCTCCGCCACGGGCATGTCGGCCGGGAGCAGCAGCTTGAAGCGGGTCTTGCCGTTGAACGACACCGGGTATTCGAAGGTGTTCTCGACGAGATGCTGCGCATCGAACACCGGGAAGGCGGCTACCGTGACGCTGGTGTTGTTCCCGAGCAGGCTCCACAGCTCTTCGGCGATGTGCGGCGCGTAAGGGGCGATCAGCACCACCAGGTCGCTCAGAATGGAGCGCTTGCAGCATTTGAGGTCGGTGAGCTCGTTCACGCAGATCATGAAGGTGCTCACGGCGGTGTTGAACGAAAGGCGCTCGATGTCGTCCTGCACCTTTTTGATGGTCCGGTGCAGCACGCGCAGTTCTTCGGCCGTGGGCGCTTCGTCGCTCACCCGGAACTGGTTCTT
>DAONFN010000274.1:0-4696 GCA_035403625.1 Bacteroidales bacterium | reverse complement strand
GCTGCCACCTCACGGGTGGTAGGGTTATCCTGGTAGGCGACCACCACCGCTTCGGCCAGCACGGCGCCGGGGATCCGCCCCAGGGCATAGGGGGTTCCGAACACGGTCAGGATGGTTCGGTTGGTCAGGATGAGGGTATCCGTGAGCCGGATCATGGCGCCTGTGAGCCCGAAGGTGTCGGCCGGGTTGCTGGCAATGCCGTGAAGCGACAGGATCACCAGGTCGGCCTTGCTGACTTCCAGGTAAATGCTGTCGGATTGCCGGTGCGAAAACCGGGAGGGAAGGCAGTGTATGGAAACGGGGTCCGCCCGCCCGATCACCTCCCCGAACCGGCCGGGAACGGTGTCGCCGAGGCACAACAGGGCGATCTTTCGCCGGTCGATGTGCGTCAGCGGTATGGCGCGCAGGTCGTTCCCGAGCACGGTGACGGATCCTTTTACCATCTTTTCCTGCAGTACGGCGGCTTCCGGGGCGTTGAGATCTTCCGTCAACCCCCGTGTTTCGACCACGGGCCGGCGGTTCAGCCCCATCCGGTATTTCAGCGCGAGCACCCGGCGACATTTTGCTTCGATCAGCGAGTCGGAGATCCTGCCGCTGTCGACGGCCGTGGCGATCTCGCGGATTGCGACACCCAGGTCGCGGGGTAACAGCAGGATGTCGTTGCCGGCCATCAGGGCCTTCAACGCAACGTCGCGCGGACGGTCCTTCTCTTTCAGGTCCTTTTTGCCTGCCACACCGTCCATGTCGAGGGCGTCGGTAACGATATATCCGCCGAATCCGAGCTTTTCGCGCAATAGCCCGGTAATGACCGGCCTCGAAAGGGTGGTGGGGGTGTTTCGGGTCGTGTCGAGGCCGGGCATGTAGAGGTGTGCGACCATGATGCCTTCAGCCCCTTTCCGGATCAGTTCGCGGAAGGGATACAGTTCTACTGAATCGAGCCTTTCGGCGGTGTGGGTGATGAGGGGCAGGGCAAGGTGCGAATCGGTCTCGGTATCGCCGTGACCGGGGAAGTGCTTGAGGGTGGCGAGGATCCCTTCATCCTGCAACCCTTTCATGTACATGAACCCTTTGCGCGCAACAGCTTTCGGATCTTCCCCGAACGACCGGAACCCGATCACCGGGTTTGCGGGGTTGTTGTTGACGTCGACCACCGGGGCGAAGTTGATGTGGACCCCCAGCCTCCGGCAGCTCCGGCCGATCCATCGCCCCATGCGGTAGATCAGGCTGTCGTCGGCCATCGCCCCAAGCGCCATCTGCCGGGGAAAGGTAAACGCACTGTCGAGACGCATTCCCGGGCCCCATTCGGCATCCGTGGCGATCAGCAGCGGGGTGGGGGAGGCCTGTTGCAACCGGTTGGTCAGCAGGGCTTGCCGGACCGGGCCGCCCTTGAAAAAGCAGACACCTCCGGGGTTGAAGGTGGTGATGATACGGGTGAGGCTGTCGTTGTAAGTCGAGTCGCGATACGACCAGGCGCGGAGGATGAAGAGCTGGGCGATCCGTTGTTCGCGCGGGAGCGACCGGTACACCGAATCGATCCATCGGCCGGATGTATCCTGGGCGACGATGGACCCGGATAACGACATTATCATCCATTGTATCAACAGAAAGAGTGGCAGTATCCCCCTGCCTGTGGTTCTTTTCATCATGATCTTGATTTTTGCCCCGGAACACAAAGGTGATGACTTCCGGTTATCGGCGCACGCCTTTCCCGGTAAATCTTTTCTTTTTTTTTCAACACCGGCCGGCCGCCCGGCCGTTAAAGTAATAACTTTGCCCGTTACCCGTTCTGCAATTGATCAGAGAGGGGTATATCAGTCATTTCACTAATCATTATTTTCTGGTTTTTGTATGCCTTCTGTCATTGAATTGGAAAACATCGCCAGCCAGGTTCGCCGCGATATCGTAAGGATGGTGCATGGCGCCGCCTCGGGTCACCCGGGAGGACCGCTGGGTTGCGCCGATTTCCTGGTCGCCCTCTATTTTAAGATCATGAAACCCGATCCCGCCGCTTTTACCATGGACGGAACAGGGGAGGATATTTTCTTTCTTTCCAACGGGCACCTTTCCGCCGGATGGTACAGTGTACTGGCCCGGTATGGCTATTTCGACCCCGCTGAACTGGCGACCTTCCGGAAGCTTGGAAGCAGGCTCCAGGGTCACCCGGCGACCGCCGAAAGGCTGCCCGGCATCCGGATGAGCTCCGGTTCGCTGGGACAGGGACTCTCGGTAGCTTCCGGCGCAGCCATAGCCAAGAAAATGAATGGCGACGATCACCGGGTGTATTGCCTGATGGGCGACGGCGAACTGCAGGAAGGGCAGAACTGGGAAGCGATGATGTTTGCCGCGGCAAAGGGTGTGGATAACCTGGTGGCCGTGGTCGACCGGAACGGAGTGCAGATTGACGGTCCCAACGACCGGGTCCTTTCGCTGGGTGACCTGAAAGACAAGGTGGAAGCCTTCGGTTGGACCGTGATGACCCTGTACGGCAACGACATGACCGAGGTGGTGGAGAGCCTCCTGCATGCGCAATGGCTGACGGGTCAGGGTAAGCCGGTGATGCTCCTGATGGAAACCCACATGGGCCAGGGCGTCGACTTTATGACCGATAACCACGAATGGCACGGTGTTCCGCCCAACGACGAGCAGAAGACCCGGGCGTTGATGCAATTAGCGGAGACCTTAGGGGATTATTAACAAGTGACAAGTGACGAATGACAAGTGACGAATGACAAGTGACGAATGATGGGGGAGATGATAGCATTGAACAGTAAGAAGCCAGGTTTCTTTTCCGCAGAGAACCGTGGAAGACGGATCATACAGATCCCTTATCTTTTCATCCTGGTATTTGTCATTTGTCATTTGTCATTTGTCAATCCTCTTTTTGCCCAGACCACTAAAGATGCCCCCCGGCCCAAGCCCACCACGCGCATCCTGTTTGTCTTCGACGCTTCGCAGAGCATGTACGGCCGGTGGCAGAGTGCCACGAAATTCGACATCGCCGTAAAGCTCTTCTCCAATATCCTCGACAGCCTTCGCAACCAGACCAACCTCGAGCTGGCGCTGCGTATGTACGGCAACCAGAAGCAGTTCCCCCCGCAGGACTGCAACGACACACGCCTGGAGGTTCCCTTTGCCAAAGACAACAGCAACCGTATCAAGCACGTCCTGAAGACCACCATCCCCAAAGGCACCACCCCCATCGCCTATGCTCTTTCGATGGCGCCGAAGGACTTTCCGCCGTGCGACAACTGCCGCAATGTGGTGATCCTGATCACCGACGGTCTGGAAGAGTGCGGCGGCGATCCCTGTGCCGTATCGCTCGACCTGCAGCGGAAAGGGATCATGCTCAAACCGTTCATTGTGGGGATCGGGAAGAATTTCCGCGACCAGTTCGAGTGCGTCGGTACCTATTTCGATGCCTCCGATGAGAAGGAATTCCGCAACGCACTGAATGTCATCATCTCGAGAACGCTTAACCCCACTACGGTGCATGTGAACCTGATCGATGAATACGGGAAGCCGACCGAGACGAATGTGAATATGACCTTCTACGACCGGATTTCCGGGAAGGTGAAGTACAATTTTATTCATTCGCTCAACGCAAGGGGAGTACCCGATACCCTCGACATCGACCCGTTGATGACCTACGACCTGGTGGTACACACCATCCCCCCGGTGCGGAAGGACAGCATCAAGCTGACGCCGGGAATCCATAATATTGTGGGAGTCAAGACCCCGCAGGGATTTCTTACGTTTAAAACCAGCGGCAACAGCACGTTGAAGTACCTGCCCTGTATCATCCGGAAGAAGGGACAGGGGGAAACGATCAACGTGCAGCAGTTCGACCAGACGGAGAAGTACATCACAGGCCTGTACGATGTAGAGATCCTGTGCCTGCCGAGGATCAAGGTCAGCGATGTGCAGATCACGCAGAACCATACCACCACGATCGAGACCCCGATGCCCGGCATCGCGGTGATCCAGAAATCGACCAACGGGTACGGAAGTCTCTATCTCGAAAACAAGGATGACCTGGAATGGATTTATAACCTGCGCGACAACCCGCAGAACCAGGAGACCCTTTACCTGCAGCCGGGCAGCTACCGGATCGTGTTCCGGTCAAAATATACCACGCAGTCCTCGTACACCCTTGAAAAACCCTTCAAGGTCGAACCCGGCCAGACCATCAACCTGAAATTATACCCAAACTGACATGAACGAATATCCCAACCAAGGCTCCAAAGATACCCGATCGGGATTCGGAGAGGCCCTGCTGGAACTGGGCCGGCGGAACCCGTCGGTCGTTGCCTTGTGTGCCGACCTTACCGGCTCGCTGAAAATGGATGCTTTTGCCCGTGAATTCCCCGATCGCTTTATCCAGACCGGCATCGCCGAGGCCAATATGATCGGCCTTGCGGCAGGACTGACCATCGGCGGGAAGATTCCGTTCACTGGAACCTTTGCCAATTTCTCAACGGGCCGGGTGTACGACCAGATCCGCCAATCGGTAGCCTATTCCAACAAGAACGTGAAGATCTGTGCTTCCCACGCAGGGCTGACCTTGGGGGAGGATGGTGCCACCCACCAGAACCTGGAGGATATCGGGATGATGAAGATGCTTCCCAACATGACGGTGATCAACCCGTGTGATTTCAACCAGACCCGGGCGGCAACCCTGGCCGTGGCAGCCCACCGG
>DAONFN010000273.1:0-4705 GCA_035403625.1 Bacteroidales bacterium | reverse complement strand
GAGGTCCCGGATTTGCATTTTTCGCCAATCGCCCCGTCCCCTTCCCTATAAACCCATTTTGATCCGCCCCTTTCCGGCGATAATTTTGGTGCAAAAGAATCTCATTTCCAAAACGAAACGCCATGGAAACCAAGATCATCAAAGGAGACCGCGCGAAAGAACGGATCTTCGCCGAAGTGAGAACCGAAACCGCCCGCCTGCAGGCCGTTTACGGAGAAGTGCCGGGCATCGCCTTCATCGGCTTCCCCTGCACCCCGCTGATGAAGTACAACGTGCCGCTGCATGTGCATACGGCCGAGACCATGGGATTCCGGGTCTATACCGAGATCCTCGCCAATGAATCGACCGAGTCGGAGGTGTTTGCCGCCATCGACGCGCTGAATGCCCGTCCCGGCCTCGACGCCATCGTCCTTCTCCAGCCCCTGCCCGAACACCTCAACCCGGTGCGGATCATCAACCGCATTGATCCCGCCAGGGAAGTTGAAGGCTTTCACCCGCAGAACCTGATGAAGACAATGATCCCCGACATCGACGCCGACCGGTTCCCGATGTGCCTTCCGGAGGCATTATATGAGATGCTCGGCGAAGAAGGGGTCCGCATTACGGGCGACCAGGAGTGGGTTTTCCTGCTTGACGACGGCTTTGTAAAAAACACCCTCGTGCGGATGATCGTCAGGGCCGCCGCCTCGCGGGTGGTTCCCGCCGGCAGCGCGGTGACGTTCGTCAACTGGGACGGCGGCGATGCCGAAACGCACGGCCGCCGGGCCGACGTGCTCGTGGTGGTCACCAAAAACCCGGAAAGCCTCTGCCCGCAATGGGTCAAGCCCGGGTGCTGCGTCATCGACATCTATTCGAACCTGGTGAAAGAGGTGCCGTCGAAAGCCGATCCCTCGAAACTCGTTCCGGTGATCCGGGGCGGGGTGAAGACGGAGGAGATGACCGGCATCGCCGGATCGCTGCTTCCCATTCCCGGCGGGCTGATGACCGTGGTGATGGCCATCCTCTTCCGGAATACCGTGCTTTCATTCAGAAAACGTATCCAGGTGGAATCAACCGAAAAAACGACCGTGTTATGAAAACCCTGATCCTTCCGACAGCCTGGGGAGGTTGGATCTTCTCCCTGTCGTCCCTGGCGGCGCTTGTAGTCGTCGCCCTTATCGCCTTCAGCAGCCTGAAGCGCGACGGCCATTCGCTGCGTGATATCGTGCTGCTGATGACCGCCCTGACCGTTGGCTTCTTCCTCGGCGAGACTTTTTTTGCCCACTTTCCGGGCTTGTGGCGCGAGGCCCTGACCACAGGAAGCCTGCCACCGGCCGAACACCGGAGCCTTTCCGGAGGCGTTATCGGGTTGGCGGCAGCTCTCCTGGCCGCCCGGCATGTGCTGGGGATGGGCCGGACTGCAGATGACGCTTTCGCCGTGGCGCTGCCCGCCGGGCTGGCCATTTCGGGAATCGGCTGCTTTTTTGCCGGATGCTGCTACGGCCTTCCCACCGACCTGCCGTGGGGCATCCGTTACGATGCAGCTTCCCATGCGTACCTTGACCAGTTGGGACGGGGGCTGATTCAACCGGGCGCTACCGGCTCCCTCGCCGTTCATCCGGTCCAGCTTTACCTCACTGCCGGATGCCTTTTGATCGCTTTCCTGGTGCATCTTACCCGGAAACAGTGGAAGAACAACGGCACACAGTGGATATTCTCGCTGATCTGTTACGGCATCCTGGCCTTCGTTCTCGAATTCTGGCGGGCTTCTGAAGATGGTTCCGCTTCCTTCGCCGGGCTGACGGGAAACCAGTGGCTCCTCGTGATCTTTGCCGCCGCAGCGGGTATCCGGGCTTGCTTCCGGAAAGATCGCAATGAAACTTCTGTTCCTGCGCCGGCCTCCGCTCTGCGCAGGGGAGTGGTGACGGCCGGGGTATGGTTTTTTTTCCTGGCGGGACGGAAATGGATCCCCCTGCCCGAATCGCTCCTGGTGCTCCTGGTACTATGGCCGGTCACTCTTTACCAGGTCATCGGCCTGTACCGCCGGCATACAGTCCCTGGTTTACGGTGGGTGGCGCCGCTGGTCGTGCTGGGCAGTCTCGGGCTGATGTCGCAGAAGAGCGGCACCGGTGATCCTGATGATGAAAGTAAATTTACCGCCATCGGTCTTTACGGGATGACAGGCAGTTATGTGGAAGATTTATACCTGGCCTGTTCCCACAGCGGATGCGATTCCCAGTGGATCGAACTGGTTCCCGACGGAAACCAGCGCCGGGTGTTCTGGCAGGGGGCTGTCGATGTCAGCCACAACCGGTGGAAGGGCAAGTATTACAGGTACGCCATCGGAATGCGCGGCTATTACGGGCAGGAGTATGGGGGGAGGGAAACCGATTACCCGAAATCGGGGTATGTGGTGGGACTGGCTCCCTATGTTTCATTCCAGTGGCGGTACTTCGGGTTCAGCACCGGATTGATGATCGGGCAGAACAAGATCGGCATTCCAAGGGAGCATGATCACTTCGATGATTTCTCCGACGGGGATCTCATCGCCCCCGACCATGTGAATTCCTGGGTCGTTCCGGCCATCACCCTGAGAGGCGGCCCTTCCGATATTGCCTTCGGCGAGATCTCCTTCCCGGCCGCCTTTCCTTCCGCTTCTCCCTATCCGCTCTTCCGGGTCGGGGTGGGCACCGGCTTTGGCCGTACCGACGGCACCCGGGCCATGATCGGCTATGCCAACGGGATCTTTGTGCAGGGAAGTTACCCGGTGACCCGCTGGTTGGTGCTGGAAGCCCTTTATGCTGACCGGTTGGGAGCCGGCCGGCAGGAAAGACGGATGCTCACGGCCGGGATCCAGTTCCGCATCCCCGGGGAGAAGAAATGAACTATTTGCTGTATCTTTACAAGATTCTGAGCGATCAGGTCCGCATTTTGCGGACCTGATCAGCCGAAGTATAAAGCCATGAGACCCCTGATCATAGGCTGGTTAATCATAATCCTGGCAGGTGGTATTCTGCTGAACGCCTGCCGCAAGGATAACCAGGACCCGGCTTCCCCCACCGGGGTCCGCCTTTCACATGCCGAGAACTATATTGACGGGGCCATGAGGTACACCATGACCTGCACCTACACAGGTTCACTCCTCAGCCGGGTGGCCTATTCCCTGCCCCCCGCCGGCGAATTTGCCCTGTTAACCCCGGCTTATACGGGCGACCGGATCCTGTCGGTCCGCGACCAGGGATTCGGCGGCAACGGATCCATCGTATATGACCTGCTGTTTGAAGTGAATGGATATTCCGGCGAGCATCCATCGGAGATCATCATCCGGTCGATCGATACGGCAGGCGTGCAATCGAATGAGGTGAAGGATGTTTACACCTATGAAGGAATTTGGTTAAAGGCTTTCGAGGAATTCGATTTCACCGGGAGCATGTGGAATTCGCGACAGCGGATAACCTACGCTTACGACGGAGGGGGTAACATCCTGACCATCACCGACACCAGCGGTTACAACGGCAAACGGATCTCGACCTATTCCTATGCCGGAGGCCGGATGACGGAATGCCTCGTCAGCGACTATGTTCCCGGGAACCTTTATCCCGACAGGAAGACACTTTACGAATATTCGGGTGACCATCTTGCGAAGGCAACCTCGTATTTGTGGAACGGCAGCGATTGGGTGTACGACGGCGATACCCGGTATGATTACGATGCCGACGGCAACCTGGCCGGCACGCAGACGACGGAGCTGGGCCCGTTCGTCATGGAGTCGATGGTGTATGCCTATGAAAAGGGAGCCGGCAATTACCGGCAATTGCTGAAGGCGATCCGCACGCTGATGCTGCCGGGTGACCCGACCCCGTACCCCCGGTAAAGAACGCCGTACCCCAAGATTTTACGCCGGTATCGTTCGGAACCGGAACGCATTTGACTATCTTTGTTTGACCAATCAACCCGGTATCATCCAAACCATTCCCGCCATGAAAAATTTTATCCTTCTGCTTTTTATACCTGTTGCCTGTTGCCTGTTGCCTGTTGCCTCCTTTCCTCAGTGGAGCAGCAATCCGGCCGTCAACAACGCCATCTGCACGCTGAGCGGGGAGCAAGCCATCCCGAAAGTCGCCACCTGTGCCAACGGCGACACCTACATCGGTTATTTCTCAAGCGAATCGGGCAACTACAACGTCAGGCTGCAACGCCTCGATGCGGCCGGCAACGCGCTGTGGGCCGCCGACGGGATCCTGATCAGCAGCAAGCCCCAGGATAGCTGGCTTACCGACTGGGACATGACCTGCGACGGCAGCAATCACGCCATCCTGGTTTTCAATGACATCCGTACGGGCAACACCAATGTGGTAGGGTACCGGATATCTCCCTCCGGCAGTTTTGTGTGGGGGAATGACGGACTCCAGTTGTCCAACAATTCGGCCTTTAACGCCGCGCCCAAAGTGGTGGCGACCGAAGCCGGCAACATCGTGGTGGCCTGGACGTCGGACGACAATATCATCATGCAAAAGATCAGTGCGGCCGGCGTGGTGCAATGGGGCCCGGCCGGGATCACGCTAACCGCAGCCCCGGCAAGCCTTACCTGGCCACAATTGCTCCCGGTAGGAACCGACGATGTGATCATGAAATATTTCAACGATACGGGCATGCCCAGCGCCCCCACCCGGCATGTATTGGCACAGCGCTACAACGCCTCAGGCACAGCCGTATGGACCACCCC
>DAONFN010000272.1:0-4710 GCA_035403625.1 Bacteroidales bacterium | reverse complement strand
GATCACCATGGTAATGCCCGATTGGTTGATCTCGTGCAACAGGTCCATCATCTCCATGGAGGTGACCGAATCCAGCGCACCGGTGGGTTCGTCGGCCAGGATGACTTTCGGCTTTGTGATCAGGGCGCGGGCGATGGCGATCCGCTGTTTCTGCCCGCCGGAGAGTTCCGAAGGAAGATGGTTGGCCCAGTCTTTAAGCCCCATCCGGTCGAGGTACTCCATGGCGATCCGGTTTCGTTTCTTCCGGCTTACCTTCTGGTAATACAACGGGAGAGCGACATTCTCCATGGCATTTTTAAACGAGATCAGGTTGAACGACTGGAAAACGAAGCCCAGCATCTGGTTCCGGTACAGAGCTGCCTTCCGCTCGTTCAGGTTTATGATTCGTGTCCCGTTGAGGAGGTATTCACCGGTATCGTAGTTGTCGAGGATTCCGAGGATATTCAACAGGGTCGACTTGCCCGAACCCGACGGTCCCATGATGGAGATCATCTCGCCGGATGCGATCTCCAGGTCGATCCCCTTCAGGACATGGAGGCGGTTCTGACCGTTCACATAGGATTTATGGATACTTTTTATGGTGATCATACGCAGGCGGGGTGTTAACGCGGATTAGACTCTTTAATTCCCGGGATGTTACAATCGAACGGTAAAGTTCCGGAAAGGATTTGCGGGGGAGGAAAGTAATCGATGAGGCGGGATGAAAAAACGGTGAAAGGGGAAAAAAAATCCTCCGCCTGGCGAATCATGCAGGGCGGAGGACTTATAATATGGTTGGTCGGATACTATGATCTCCTGCGGAGCAGGAAGAAGGTGCCGAAGCCGAGCAGGGCAATGCCGAAGATGATCAAACCCCATTCGGACAGGGTGGGGATGGTGGGTGCTACCACCTCTCCATTCACGGTGAAAGGAAGGTCGCGAGCGTAACCAACGGGATTTTCAACCATGGCGTATCCGGAACCTATCCATTGCATGGCATTCCCGGTGATTTGGGTTGCGGGTACCGTAGGAGGCACCCAAGGGCCGCTGGATAATGACCCCGAAAAGCCGTATTCCACCCAGTATGTGCCAGCCGGGAGGGTGAGACCGGGGGTGTTGGCAGTCACCTTCATGATCGGCCTGGTTGCACTCCCATTTCCCAGCGTCTGGGTACGGTAGACATTGGAGAATACTGCGCTACCCAGGCGATTGGTCGAATAGTCGCCCCATACGAGCGTTCCAACATCGGGAGAGCCGCTGTAGATGGCAACATAAACAGCTGTGAAAGTAGAAGTTGTGCCGGAATTCGTCTGATACGCATAAAAATCGATCGAACTGATGTTCCAGGTGCCGGAAGCGATGGTGAAATCATCCGTTACCACGTAACCTAAATCCACGCTGGCATTGGATCCATAAGAGTTGGAGCTGAAATCGAGGTAACTTTCGTTGGCTCCGCCGGCACCCGTGCCTACACTGTTGTACAGCGGACCGTTGTCATACAGAGCTGTGAGGGGCAGATGGGGCATGGGGATGGGGGATGAGACTGAAGTTCCGGGAACATCCGAAAGATCAGCATGAGGGGCAGCATTCTGGGCTCCCGAGGTGGCCCAGATCAATACCAGGACGAATACCTGGATAATTCTGTAAAGGTTTTTCATGGACATTGATTTAGAGTGAATAATGTTGTGAAATTATCTTCAGGAATATGTCGAGTGTTCGCCATGAAATTGAGGGAGCCAATATACATCATTCCCTATCATTCTCCAAATTATTTTTTTTCATCCCGCGTTCACCTTCAGAAAGAGGAGGTCGTTATTCCGAATCCCAAGACAAGTCGCGCGGATCACCGGCTGAACCAGAGATCGGCGATCACGAAACAGGCGAAGATCACCGAGGCCATGCCGTTGAGTGTTGCAAAGGCCAGGTTAACGCGGGATATATCATCGGGTTTTACGATCCAGTGCTCGTAGGTCAGCAGAAGGGTAAAAACGGCGGTGCCGGTCCAGTACAGGGCATGGAACCCTCCCGAGAGTCCGGCCAGGATCACCAGCAGGATGGCAATTGCATGACAAAGGGTTGAGATCCGGAGAGCCCAGGTTCTTCCAATGCGGGCGGGGATGGAGTTCAGTTGTTCATACCGGTCGAATTCCGCATCCTGCAGGGCATAGAGAATGTCGAATCCAGCCACCCAGAAGATGACGACTCCCGAATAAAGCACCGGTAACAGGTCAAACCTCGCCGTCACCGCCAGGTAGGCTCCGATAGGAGCGAGGGAGAGGCCCAGTCCGAGAAATAGGTGAGAAAGCCAGGTGAACCGTTTGGTCAGGCTGTACCCGAGGACCACCAGGAGGGCGACGGGTGAAAGGGCCAGGCAAAGCAGGTTGATCCGCCAGGCAGCAGCCATGAACAGCAGTGCATTGACCACCACGAACCAAAGAGCCGAACTTGGACTGATAATTTCCCGCGGGATTTCACGCAGGGCCGTACGGGGGTTTTTCCGGTCGATCTCCCGGTCGGCATACCGGTTGAATCCCATGGCCGCGTTGCGTGCGAAAAATACGCAGGCAAGCACCAGCAAGAGGATCCGCCATGACAGCATCGTACCCGTTTCGCGGACCGCCAGCGAAAATCCGATCAGGGCAAACGGGAGTGAAAAGATTGTATGACTGATCTTCACCAGGGAGAAATAGTCTTTCACGGTCGGTTTTGACATGGGCACTTTTCCTGTTTTTTCGATGCAAAAATAGGAAAATCAGCGGCGATTTACTTCCCGGCTGTAACGAATCGGCACGACTGTCGTCAAAGTTGTCAATCTGCCGGTTTTGGCCTAACTTTGTCTTTTTATTTTAATTCTATGGGCAGGCAGGCAGGAGCCATGATCGCATATGTCAAACATGCCATGAAGGCACGGTCGAAGTATCATATCCATTCGCCTTTTGTTTACGGTTTTTACAAGGATATCCTGCATGACAGCCAGCTGTATTCGCAGTACCGGGTTGTCAACCGTCTGCGTAAAGAGCTCATGACCGTCAGCCGTTTCATCAAGCGGAAAGACCTGGGAGCGGGTGGAAAAGAATTCCCGAACGACCAGCGTTTTGTTCGTGTCAAGGATGTGGTGCATCATTCGTCGGTGACCCGTAAGCATGGCGAATTCCTTTTCCGTTTGGTGCATCATTACAACCCCCGCAACATCCTGGAGCTGGGCACTTCGGTTGGCCTGAGTTCGATCTATTTTGCGCTGGCAGCGCCGGAAAGCCGGATCATCACCATTGAAGGATGTATCGATTCCGCTAACCTGGCGCGAGAGAATATGGAAAAGTCGGGGGTGCGTAACGTCACCGTCGTCACCGGAAATTTCGATGATAAACTGGGCGCAGCTCTGCGGGAAATGGCGGTTGTCGACATGGTTTACTTTGACGGCAACCACAAGAAGGAGCCCACTCTAGCCTATTTCGGGGCCTGCCTTCCGCATACCCACCCGGGTACCATTTTCATTTTCGACGACATCCACTGGTCGGCGGGGATGGAGGAGGCCTGGAACACTATACGGGCACATCCCGGCGTTAAGGTAAGTATAGACCTGTACCATATGGGAATTGTCTTTTTCAAAGATGAATTAAGCAAGGAAGATTACACCCTTTTTTTCTAATCCATGACTATGAGCAATGAAGTGATCCGTCTCGATGAGATCGTGAAGACCTACCGGGTCGGGAATATCCAGGTGGAAGCCCTGCGTTCGGTTTCGCTGGTGATCCGCAGAAACGAATTTGTGGCACTGATGGGCCCTTCCGGGTCGGGTAAATCGACCCTGATGAACATCCTGGGATGTCTCGATACCTCGACCTCAGGCAGCTATTATCTGAATGGCGAGGATGTCAGCAAGATGGATGACAACGCCCTGGCGGAGATCCGTAACAACCAGATCGGATTCGTGTTTCAGACCTTTAATCTGCTTCCCCGCTCCACCGCACTCGAAAATGTGATGCTGCCGCTGATCTATGCCGGGATCGGGAAAGCCAAGCGGCTTGAAATGGCGCGGAAGACGCTGGATGAGGTGAAACTTACCGACCGGATCACGCATAAACCCAACGAACTTTCGGGCGGGCAGCGGCAACGCGTGGCCATTGCCCGGGCACTGGTCAACCATCCCTCCATCATCCTGGCCGACGAACCCACCGGGAACCTGGACTCCAAAACCTCGATCGAGATCCTGGGCTTGCTGGAGGAAATCCATAAGATCGGCAACACTGTGATTATTGTGACTCACGAGGAGGATATCGCCCAGCATGCACACCGGATCATCCGCCTGACCGACGGGAGGATCCATCGCGACGAAGCCAATCCGCAAATCAAGACCCTGGCCGATTATCAGTTGAATCCTGTAACAGCCTGAAATATCCCCGGTTTCATCACCTAAAACCCGGTAAAATGCATAAGGAAGGGAATTACAAAAAACTGTTCGAAAGCTTTGATGATCTGAACGTTCTCATCATCGGCGACGTTATGGTTGATTCCTACCTGTGGGGCAGGGTCGAGCGGGTATCTCCCGAAGCTCCGATCCCCATTGTAGCACTCCGGAAACGGGAAAACCGTATGGGGGGTGCGGCCAATGTTGCCATGAACATCAAATCGATGGGCGCAAACCCCATCCTGTGTTCAGTGATCGGTACCGACGACAAAGGCGACCAGTTCATCGACCTGCTCCGACCAGAGCGTATTACCGACGACGGG
>DAONFN010000271.1:0-4713 GCA_035403625.1 Bacteroidales bacterium | reverse complement strand
GAATCCCCAGAGGGAATGGTTGTATGTTGTGTAAGCGATTACACCGGCAAGCGGCAGTGTATACAGCCATACAAATAACCGAATGTTGCTCCGTTTACGAAATAACTGGATTCCAAGTAGGTAGAACGGAATAACAAACCACAGGCGCGCAACCAGGTGCTTGAACGAAACAACAGGCAAGTCGCTCGTCATGCTGGTGATCAGCATCCAGGCCAGTTGCAGCCCAACCACCACAGTCACAGAATGCCGCCATACGGAAGGTTCGACCGGCGACTCGTAGAACAATTTCAGAATGAAAATGAGCAGGACGCCCAGCATGAGGGGCTCGGAGGGAATGGAAACCCCTACATTGAATTCAAACTGGGTAATGTTAATTGCGAGGGGGGTGAGCGCAGTGATCAGGAAAAGAATGGTATCGAGGGAATTGAAATAGAGGTACAATAGCAACAGCAGCAAGGGCAGGAACAACAGCCAGTAGGTTTCGCGGTAAACCAGGTAGCAGTTCAACCCGATAAAAATGGCGCTCAGCACATAGAGGACCGTGATCCTCCGGTTGCTGCCGGTCAGGTAACTCCGGATTTCCGAGAAATTATCCCTCATTCCCCCCCGCTGAGATTACGCGGAATTTGCCGCGTTCAATGACCCCAATGATGAGTACGGCTAAGAAAAAGGCTGCCAACGTACTGAATACCACGATCAGCCAGCGGATGGGATATGTCTTTTTATCGGCAACCACCGGCTTGCTGAGCACATTGACATAGGTGTAGTTCCGGTTGTAATCGAGCAGGGCCCGGTCGGCATCCAGTTTCATGGTGCTGAAGGCATCCGATTCCGACCGCATCATCTCCGACAGAAGCTGCATCTCCGAACCCTTCTCTTCAAGGTTCTTTTTCATGGCTTTTGCTTCGGCCGATCGTACCGAGCCTCCGCCGGTACTCAGGTAGGCACGCATCACCTCCCGGGTTTGCGACTGGTACTCGAGGAGTCCGTATTTCATGCCCAGGTCCTGGGCACGACCTTTCAGGGAATCCAGGTATTGCTTTTTCACCCCCATGATAAAATTGTAATTGGTGACCACTTCCTGGAATTTTTCTTTATGGAGGGTACGGATCTTCTTATTATACGCATCCAGCATGGCATTGATCAGGTCGCGTGCCATGATGGGATCGTGATCAAGTATCTCAATCTCGACAGCCTCGAACGGGGTTTTACTGACGTGGACACGCTGGCTGTAGATCCAGGCCAGCGTACTTTCGAAGTACTTGTAACCCGAATCGATCTTCCAGTGCCGTGCCAGGTTGAACTTTTTAACCAGCGAATCACGGATATCTCTCGACTGAAACATCTGCACGCTTTGTTCCGTCTCACTTTCATCGGAGTAGGGAGAGATGTTGGACGGATACAATACGCAATTGGATTTATACAGCGGGGTGATGAACAGCGGGCTCGAGAAGAGGATGGAAAGCAGGATGGCAGCTACGACCACCACCATAAGCTGGACTTTCCATTTGAGCATGATATCTAAGATTCGCTGACTGTTGAAAAAACTGTCCATATCTTGAGAATGTTATTATTGACCGATCTGAAATTTCTTATGGGCATTGTAGGCTGAGATCTTTTCGGTGACCATAATGACAATGACGGCCAGGAACAGAGCCGAAAGTGTGGAAACCGAGATGATCAACCACCGGATGGGGTAGGATTTTCTTTCCGCTTTGTATGCATCGCTGACCACAAATTTTTGCGGGAGATTTTCCTCTGCATCCACCTTTGCCTGCTTATATTTGGTTTCGAGGAGGATAAGCTGTTCGGTTTTGAATTCGAGCGAATTCTTGAGGGCCAGATAGATGCCCCCATACTTGCCGAGAACATCCAGTTTCTTTTGGAGGGCGGCCTGGGCTGTGCGGTTTCCATTCATAATGGTGATGGCCATCTGCTGGTTCAGCACCTGCGACTGGTACTCCACATCGTTCACGCCGAGGCTGCCCAAGGTCACCAGTGAATCGACGATCCGGTTTTTCTCTTCCTTCATCGCGTTGTATTCGGCTTCAACGACCCGGAAACCTTTGACCGATCGCTGCCGCATCATGTCGTTCTTGACCGAGTCGAGCAAGGAGGCGATGGTATTGGCAATATCGGCGGCCATCTGGGGATCGGTATCGTACACGGTAATTTGAACGGCCATGTACTCTGTTCTCCGGAAGGTGATGTTCCTTTCGTACTCCTTGAACAACTTCGAAAATTTAATGTCCGAAGCAGTATCGATACCATAATGTTGCATCAGGTTGAACCTGCGGGTAACATTGTCACGTATCTTGTTGGAATTCAAAATCTGAAGGAGTTGCTCTGCCTGATCATCCTCCCCAAACGATGTGATATCCTGCCCTTTAATCGGTTGTTCCTCCAGCATCGATTTGGAAATGGAACTTGTACTCGCCGGGAACATGATGACGGTCGATTTGAATTTCGGGGTGATGAACCATGGAAGGGAAAAGAACCAGGAGCCCACCATGGCAACCGCCATAACGATGAACAGGGGTTTGCGCCATTTGTACAGGAAGATCACCAGGTTCGTCGAATCGAAGTTCTCTCCCGTTTTCACTTCATTGGCCATAGGTCAATTTTCAAAATTGTTGTCAAAGGTAGGGAATAATACGTAAAGTAGGCGCAGAAGTTGCGCGGGAGGGCAAAGTATCAGCGGTCTTCCCGGAGGATTTTCATCAGTGAAGAGAAACTCCAGAGCCTTAGAAGACCCGCCAGGAAGAGGGATGATACGAGCATGAGTCCGAAGTTCGCGACCCAGGTAATATGTGCAGGCAGAAAGGATACGGGTAAGACGATCATCCGGGAGAGGAAACTGAAGGTCACGACACCCGCAACAAAAATGGCCAGCGTAGCCAGGTAACGGTAATTGACCCGAAACCGGAAAACTCTCTGCACCATCAGGGCCTGAAGGATGGCCATGGTAAATTGGGTGACCAGGCTTGCAATGGCTGATCCGGTGGCCATCAGTCGCGGGATCAGCAGGAAATTCAACAGGAAGTTAACAACCAGTCCGATAGCGGCAATGATATTCAGTTGTTTCAGATTCCCGTTGGCGGTCAGCAGGGTGCCGAAGATGTAGGTCGTGGAAACGGCGATAAAACCCGGGATCAGCAGCTTGAAAACCGCATTGGAGGCATCAATGTGCGTATCATAGAGCAGGTCCATGAGTTCCCGGCTGTAAAAAAACAATCCGGTACCGGTTATAACCGCCAGGGTGATGATCAGGGTGAATGACAACTTCAGCATTTTCTCAATCGACTGCTTCTTTTTCAGCATGTTGGAGAAAATCGGGACCAGAAGAACCCCAAACAGGTAAGCGATCATATTGGCGGCATCGAGCAACCGAAACCCGGAGGCGTAAATTCCCACCTGCTCCTCACCGGTCTTTTCGGGTAACAGGCGCTCCATCATGACCGGGTCGAGGCGGTTATAGAAAGTCATCAGGAGAACGAGCAGGGCAAAAGGCAGGCTCTGTTTGATGATCATCAGGAAAAACGGGCGGTTCCAGGTCAGACGCCGGAATTGCGCTTTCTTTACCACCACAAGAAAAGCGATAGTGGCCGTGACGGCATAGGCAGCGGTCTGGGAATATACGAACCACTGGATATGGAATGGCTCCGAAGTGACATGTCCCCACAACAGGATCCCGCAGAAAAGGATCATGAGGAACCGGTCGAGGACCGATAGAGCACTATCGGTGCGGAACATCAGGAACCCCGAGATATTGGATCGGAGATAGAGGATGAACGAGAGCAGGAACTGGTTGAGAGCCAGCCATCCCAGGAGTTTAAACTGCTCGGCATCGTACCGCAGGATAAGTGCGATCGCGAATGCCAGCACCACATAGGACAGTCCCAATAAAAGTTTCAGCACCAGGATACCTGAGAAGTGCTTGTTCAGCAGATGGTTGTGCTGGGCAATATTGCGGTTGTTGAAGTTGGTGATCCCAAGGTCGAGGATAATATTGAACAGAAAGGAGAAATTCAGGATGGTAAAATAGAAGCCATAATCGCGCACTCCAACCATTCGCTGCACGGTCAGGTCGATCCCAAAAATCCATACAGGTTTGATGAGCAGGTTCAGAAAGAGGAGAAGCCCCAGGTTTGTCAGGAATTTCCGCTGCATGAAGCATCATTAAAAGTCACCGGGGCGGCAACTTTTAGTCATAACTCAAAAAATATTCGGATATTTGCTACAAAGTTAAGAAAATTAATGAACATCGCCGTCAACACAAGGCTGCTGATCCGTGACCGTCTGGAAGGTATCGGTTGGTTTACCTATGAATCGCTGAAGCGGATTACGACCCAGCATCCTGAACATCACTTCTACTTTCTCTTCGATCGCGAGTACGACCCGGAATTTCTTTTCTCCGACAATATCACCCCGATTATCCAGTACCCCAACGCCCGGCATCCGGTGCTGTACTACACCTGGTTTGAGATGGCAATCCCGAAGCTGCTCGAACGGTTGAAGCCCGACCTCTTCCTTTCACCCGACGGATTCCTCTCCCTGAAAACCAACGTCAGGTCAATGGCCGTTTTTCACGACCTGAATTTTGAACATTACCCCGAGGACATCCCTTACTGGACCCGCAGGTATTACCGGAGCTATTTCCCCCGTTATGCAGCCAAGGCAGTCCGCATTGCCACCGTATCCGAATTCTCTAAA
>DAONFN010000270.1:0-4728 GCA_035403625.1 Bacteroidales bacterium | reverse complement strand
GCCGGGCCCGGAGAGTTCCTGCAGTAGTCGCATAATAGTATGGGTAACCCGAAGCAGCGGCCTGATATCCCTTTACGATCAATATCTGCAGGTTATCGGTGCCGTTATAGAAAAAGGGTTCAGCCAACGTCATTTCCATCCAACCGGTTGTGGCGGTGTTGGTAAATGTGCCGCTGTAAACCTGGGTATACCCGGACAGATCGTATTCGCCGGCCGGCAATGTCGTGGCTGAGGCATGCTTCATATAGATCGTAACCGGGGTGATGGATCCGACATTCGTTCCGGAAGATTTTCGAAAGGCAATGGTGGTGATATCTTTGGCGACCGATCCCAATTCCGACTGCAAATACAGGCATTCCCAGGTCGAATAGTTATAGAACCGGTATACCGGCCAGGTGGCCGTGGCACTGCCTGATCCAATGGTCAGTGTATTTTTGATTTGCCGGTTGCCTGCCGGAGATTGAGTGGTGGCAGGATAGGTGCTTCCTCCGACATTCAGTTGTGACGCAACAATTTGTGCATCCAGATAATTATTAAGGGTGGCCCCTGCAGCCACATCGAAGGTCACCCAAATGTAGGTAGTCCCGGTCGACAGATCATACCCGATGGATGAAAAAGAGGCATTTCCCCCGCTGAAAACGGCTGAATTTCCCAGTGGGTTTGCCGTGGAGAAGGTGGCAGTACCGGTGCGATACAACCTGACGGCTGCAACATCTCCATCGTTGGTATTTTGCGAATTGACCACGAGTGAATTCAGGAAAAGGGTGCCGGAGTTCCCCGTCACGGTCAGATCGAGGCGCAGTATTTCGGCATGAGCCGTGCCTTGTGGCACTTCCGCAGTCGATGCCTGGTTGTAAGCGACGGAGCTCAGGGATCGTTGAACGGGTATGGGAACACCGTCGAATTCATCTGCTCCGATATCCGGGGCCGTGGCGCCTCCATTGACGGAACCCGCCGGGCCCGGCCGCACATCTCCGTCCATATCGGTGGTGATCCCCGATAGGACCGCCCCCCCTGATTCCAGGTCGCTGATGGCACTGCCGCTGCTGATATGCAGGTCTGTGGTGCTGGTGAACATGGGATCGACATTCCAGGACGCTGCGTCCTTCCCGGTTGCCGTCTGCCAGTCGGCCAGTGTATTCCGGTCGGCGGATGAATAGAAGCCCACGTTATTATTGGTTGCGCCGGTGGCAATGTAAAAGTCATTGTTGTTACTGGTACTCAGAGTGCCGGGGTTGCAGTAAATGCAATATCGTGTTGAAGTTGCTCCGGTAGCAGAATAGTTGGCAAAAACATTGTTCCGGATATTGAACGTCCCGCCACCGCAATAAAGCGCAGTCGAAGAGGGGTTGGCATCTTCATCCAGCCGGACGGAATTGAAATCAATGTTGCATGTACTGGATCCGGATACACCTGCGGCCATGGCCCTGATCACCTGGGTCGCGCTGGCGGCGGCAATGCCGTGACCAAGAGCCGAAATGCGGTTATTGTAAACATTGCAGGTCCCGTCAGCATAGAAATCTGTCCGGAGTCCATAAACAAGATTTGCGGTGGAGTTCCCCGAATAATTGACCGAATAAATATTGTTGCTGTAAACGTTGTTAGTTCCCGATACGTTTTCCAAGAACATTCCATAAACGGATGCCCCCGTGGTCGTTACGTTCCGGATCGTGTTATTGCACACATTGGCTCCTGATACCGCGGTACATCGGATTCCATAGGCGGCGGCTGAACCGTTCCCGATGTCGTTCGGGGTATTCGCGCCGATCGTACAGTTGCTGATCTCAATTTCCAGATCCGGATAGACTGCGAATCCGGTAAGATACACGCCATGATAAGCATTCTCGACAACGATGCTTCTGAATTTGTTGTAAGAGTTCGCACCTGCTGCACTTTGTACGCTTCCCGCTATCTGATAAATTCCTTTTGATGATGTATTCGTCCTGTTCAGCGTAATCTTCGAGTTCTTTATCAGATTGTACTGCGCACCGTCCGTAACGGAAATCGGGGAAAGAAAAAAACCCGCATCAACCAATGCATAGGAGGCATTGGCAGTCGCCTGGACATCAATGCCATCAAAGGTGAAGTAATCTCCGCCCAGAATTGAGATTCCCGCGTCAGTCACGACGGTTGACGTGGATATTCCGCCGGTTCTGATGACCGGATTTTCCCCGGTTCCCGTACGCTGAAAAGTAATGGTTTTGGTCGTCGTACCCGTTGCCGTTATTTCAGGATTCAGGTTATAGAAGGTCTGTCCGGCCGTGACATTGAACGTCACCGATGAAGAAATGCCGTTCCTGTTCAGGCGGAGGATCGCATCGACAAAATCGTTAAAATTGGTACCCGATGTTGCGGAGGTGTTGTCGATGGTGTAGGTGCCGCTCATCGACGACGGCACCCGCGAGATCAACGTGACATTATCCAAGGCCATCGGACCATCCACTCCCGTAGAAGCATTGTTTTCCCAGCTGAAGACAATTCTCCGGGTGGTACCGGCTTCAGAGGAAGCAAGCAGGATTCCGCAGCGGATCCATTCCCCCTGTGCCACGTACCCTTGCAGTCCGATTTGCCCCGACGAAAGGGATGTTCCTGCCGTAATCGTCGTGGACGGGTCCACATCGAAAACCTTTAACCGGTCAAATGCCGGCTGGCCCATTCCCTTCATCCAGAAGGTCAGCTCAATATCCGACTGACCCGACGGAATGGCAACATCCACATAGGCATGAACAACGGATGCGGCTGTCCAGGTATAGGTGTTTGGCGGAGGAGTGCCGCTGGAATTATTCGTAATGTATAGTGCATACGAACCGGCTTGCGCCGTGGCGGTATTCCTCACAAAAAGATTGGTTTGATATCCATTGACCATAGTGAAAACTGTCCCGGTTTCAAAGGTTTCATTGATCAGGGTTGTTTGCCCTGAAGCCAGGGAACAGGTCAGTACTAAGAGAGACAGCGAACAGACGATCGTTTTCATAAGGGTTCGTTTTCATCAGAAAATGTCGGAAGGGGCAGGACCGGTTCTCACGGTCCGCCGACGATCAGCACTTTGCCTGGGTCGATGGTCACGCCGGCTCCCGGACGGATGGTCAGGCTGCGGCAAACCGCGGGCGTGGCGGGGCCGGCGGTGACATGGGGCTGGTACAACGCCCAGGGGCTGACGATCACGTCGTCGGAATCGGAAGGCGGCGTGCCGCTGTCCCAATTAGCCCCTGTCGCCCAGTCGGATGAGATACCGCCCAGCCACTTCCCGGTTTCGAAACCCTCGAAAGCACCCATGTCGGGTGGAACGGATCGGGTGACGCCTTCGAAGTCGGTGGTGATCCCCGTTATCGTAGTTCCGACCATGTAGTTGCCGGCGACAGGCCGGAGATTGTCGGGGGAGGTAAAGACCGGATCCTGGTTGACGGAGCCCGCATCCTGCGCAGTGGATGCCTGCCAGTCGGCCAGGGTGGTCTTGTCGGCTGACCCGTATATGCCCAGGACCCCGCCGGTCCCGCTGGTAAAATAATCGTTGAAGTCGATGCCCAGGGAGGTAAAGGTGGTCGAAGTAAATCCAATGGCATAGTGTTTTGCGGTTCCGCCGCTGGAAGAACGGGTATTGACCAGAATATTGTTTTTAATATTCAGATTGTCAGCGGCGGAACTTATTCCCAGCGCATAGGAATTGTTTGTGCCGTTGGTTACGGTGCCTCCGATCCTGACACTATTGAAATACAGGTTACATGAGTTTGGAGCATATCCGTCGTATTCAATACCATAAACCTGTCGGGTGGTAACCGGGTTCAGATAAATGGTGTTGTTGACGATATCAACGTTCGTGGTGACCCCGTATAAACCCGAATAATCGATCCCCTTTACATAGGCATCCGAACTGCCGTTCAGGCCGAAGATCTCATTTCCGGAAATCACAATATTTGTGGCATTGCTGATACTGATGGCCGTGACCGTACTTTCGGTGGAGGCCGAGGTCATGAAGATCCGGTTTCCCGACACCGTGGTGGAGGTAACATGCACCAGATAAATTCCCTCGTAAGTAAAATTGAATATTTCGTTATTGCTGATCGTATTTGAAGAGGTGTTATCCTGTCCGTTAAAAAAGAAGCAATAGGCAGGTCGCCCGCCGGCATCACTTCGGTCGCGAACCGTACAATGATCGATCAGGTTGTTACTATTATTTGTATTTGCCTGGTAATGGATATCGATAACACCACTGTATCCCGTCGAATTTGCACCTTCCACATAACAATACCTGATGCTGTTATTCTGGGCGCTGTTGGTGAACCGGATGGTGGTATAGCCCGGATCGGTATTTCTGAATCTTAGATATTTACCACTTCCTGAATAGCGACCGTCGATGGTAACCCGGTCGGCGCCGTTCAACACAATCAGGTGTGCCGCGGCGGTCGAACTGATCAGCCGTTCGGTGGCATCGACCGGCTGAATGGTCAACGTGTAATTTCCGGTACCTGCTTCCGTCCATTGGTTCAGTGCGACCGCGCCCGTTTCGTCGGTAATATCGCTGATCACCTGAATGGTCGCATTTCCGGATAAACCATAGGTATTGATATAGGCGAAAAGTCCATCCGTTTTCGTAAACGAGGTAAAGTCACCGCCGGCGCCCACCGTGTGCGTTCCCGAGAGAAGGGCACGGATGGTGCGGCCTCCTGCGGGGTTCTGTTCAACGGAGGGGTAGGAATTTCCTCCTACATCGATGGAGTGGGCGGCTAT
>DAONFN010000269.1:0-4734 GCA_035403625.1 Bacteroidales bacterium | reverse complement strand
CATGTTATAGGGCGTACGTTCGAATTTCCCGTCTTTTTCCTTTTTCACGTTACCGTCCATATACTTGACGAAAAGATACTGGAAGAGTTCCTGCCAGCTTTTCACGGTTGCCTGGCCGGTCTTTACGGAATAGTCGGTAAGGTATTTCACGGCTGCCGCCTTATCTTTCTTATACAGCTCCACGGCTTTCTTGTCGATATCCGCCACTTCGGCAACGTATTTCTTCTCCAGTCCCTGCTGCACAGGCTGTATATCCTTGATCATGTAATCGTACTTGGTATAGGCCCAGTTCGACACCATGTTAAAGGCCCAGAAAGCGGAGGTGGGAGAAAAGCTGAGCATATCGCCGTTGCCGACCTTGTAGGATTCGGGCACTTTGGTCATGCTGCTGTACATCGGGGAAAAGACGGTGGTGTATGTGTCATCAACGCCGAACCAGTGGATGCCGCCGACGGGGTCGGGCAGCCACGAGCGCGACTGCGAAACGAACACGAACCCGGTCTGCTGCGTTGAGGTGGCGCGTTCGTGCACGTAGTCTACACTGTCGACACTCCAGGTCATCGGACGCCAGCGGTAGGGGCAGGCAAAGGGACCGGCTCCCAGGTCATGATTCATGTCCATCTTGGTTCCTTCGTAATGATCGCGCATCAGGTTCATCACCTCGTTGAGACTCACTTTCTTATCGGGTTTCACCCAGAGCGGCATGCGGTTGGTGCAGTAGCCCCAGTTTCCTTTTTCCAGGTGGCCCATGGCGTAATCCTGGTACTTGCCCATATCGGAGTTGATGCGGTTGAACATGGCCCACACGCGGGCTTCGCAGGCGCGGGCTCCGCTGAACGTGACAGGCGCATACGTATCGGAGAAACTGAATTCGGAATCTTTTCCGTCAAACCATCCTTTGCTGCGGGCGAAGGTGATCACATCGGGGGCGTAGAGACAATTTGCGGGGTCGTTCAGCGGAAAGGTGGTGATCCGTGCCTGGTTGGCATGACCGCATACATATCCGTCGGGAATGCGCAGGGCAACCCATACGGCTCCGAGCTGACCTTCTCCCTTCCCGATCATTTCGAGGATCCAGGCCTCGTTCGCGTCGGAAATGGAAAACGATTCTCCTTCGCTGCAATAGCCGTACTTGGCGGTCAGTTCGCCGAAAAGCTGAACGGCTTCACGAGCGGTCTTTGCCCGTTGCAGGCTGATATAGATCAGGGAACCGTAATCCATAATGGCCCCTTTTTGTGTGAAAAGTTCTTCGCGTCCGCCATAGGTGGTCTCCCCGATCGATACCTGGTGCTCATTCATGTTCCCAATCACGTTGAAGGTGTGCTTCACCTGGGGGATCTTTCCCAGCGGTTTCCCCGTATCCCATTCGGTCACGTCGAGCATCGAACCGGCGGGCCAGTCGCGGGCGGGCCAGTGGTACAACTCACCGTAAAGGGTGTGCGAGTCGGCCGAGTAGGTGATCATCACCGAACCGTCGGCGGTGGCTCCTTTGGTGAAGAGGAAATTCGTGCAGGCCGCGGCATGGAAGCCGAAGATCGCAAGCAGGAACAGGCTGAGGAGGATTTTTTTCATATGGGGTGTTTTTTGGGTGATCAAGTGGTCGAGCGGTCGAGTGGTCGATCACTCGATCACTCCCTGGCTACAAAGGTAAAAATTTTCCCGGTTTTGTCACCCGGGGAGCAACTTCCGGCAGCCGGCAGCGTTATCCTTCGTCAGCCCGGTAAAGAATATCCGTACATTTGTGAACCGAAACCCGTGACGCATGAAACATTCGCTGATGATACTCGTCTGCCTGGCCTGCTGGCTGGCGGCGGGGGCGCAATCCACCTCGCTGAAAAGCACTCCTGCGCGGAGAATGGCGCTGGAACTTACCGGCGGTTATGCGGTGCCGACCGGAAAGTTTGCCTCGTCGGACCGGACCGAGGCCAAAGCCGGGTTCGCCGGCGCAGGCTGGCTGGTGCAGGCCGGTTTCATCTGGATGGGCAAGAAGGACCTGGGGCTGGGGATCCAATATACGTTCCAGCGCAACCCGATGACCAACGCCGTTAACTACGTCTACCCCAACGGGGATCCTTCGCTGGCGTCCGGTTCATGGACCAACCATGCGCTGATGGCAGGCCCGGTGTATAAAAAACAGATCGGCCGACTGGTGATTGACGCCAGGGTGATGGGGGGATTTCTTTTCAGCGCCGGGCCGGTCTTCGACACCCCCGATCCGGCCGATACGACCGGAAGGACCGTCCACACGAACGTGGGAACAGGTTTTGGCCTTCAGTTGGGAGCCGGTGTCGGTTACCAGGTAGTTCATCACCTGGTTCTCCGGTTCAGCCTGAATCTGACCGGCGGATGGCCCTCGAAGACAAGGGAATATAGGGTCCAGCTGATCGGGTATGAGTGGGAGACGGATCCGGAAACGGGCCTGAAGACGCAGAAACCCATCTACTCCGCCCCGCGCGGGTATGAGATCAGGAAGGTCGTCACCACACTTACGCCGGCACTCGGACTTGTATTTGATTTTTAACGTTATATGACTGCCATGATCCGGATCAAGACCCCTGTCCTGCTCCTTCTTTTGCTTCTGCCGGCGCTGCGTGCGCTGCCGCAGGTCAACATCAGCGACTCGGCCATTGCCACCCCCATGATCTATGCCGTGTACGGTTACCAGTTCCCGGGCGGTGACCTGGCCAAACAGTTTGGAAGCAACTCCAGCATCGGCGGAGGATTCTCCGTTAAGACGAAGAACAACTGGCTGATCGGGCTGGAGGGGAATTTCATGTTCGGCCAATCGGTGAAGGGGAGTGATTCACTGCTGAAAGGAATCTCGACCAGTGAAGGCTTCATCATCGACGCCAACGGATTTTATGCCGATCTTGTTTATTACGAGCGCGGATACAACATCCTCCTGAAGTTCGGAAAGGTGATCCCGCTGCTCTCACCCAACCGCAACTGCGGCTTCACCCTGACCGCTGGCGGCGGGTACATCCAGGACAAGATCCGCATCCATGTACCGGGAAACACAGCTCCGCAACTCCTCGACGATTATAAGAAAGGGTACGACCGGCTCAACGGCGGTTGGGCGGTGACGGGGACATTGGGGTACATGTACCTGAGTAACAAGCGTCTGATGAATTTCTCCGTGGCCTTCGATTTCATGCAGGCCTGGACCCGGCCATACCGCGACCGCGATTTCAGCACCGGGAAAAAGGATGAGCGCAGGTTCAGCAGCCAGTTCTACACCCTCCGGGTCAGCTGGATACTCCCGCTATACAGGAGGGCGCCGAAGGAGTTCTACATTTACTAGATGCGAATCCTTTATACTTTATTCATCCGGCTTTATACCTTGTTGCTGCGTCTCGCTTCGGTGAGGAGCGAAAAGGCACGGCAATGGCTGAAAGGCAGGCGGAACTGGCAGCAGAAGCTGGAGGAAGCGGTGGAGACATCGGGCCGGGGGGAGATGCTGGTTTGGTTTCATGTGTCGTCGCTGGGTGAATTCGAGCAGGGCAGGCCGGTCATCGAGGCTTTCCGCAAACGCTGGCCCGGAAGGAATATCCTCCTCACTTTTTTTTCCCCTTCAGGGTACGAGATCCGAAAAAATTACGACCAGGCCGACATCGTGTGTTACCTTCCCGCCGACACACCGGGAAACGTCAACCGGTTTCTCGACATCGTCCGGCCCGGAATGATCTTCTTCGTCAAGTATGATTTCTGGTTCAACTACATCCATGCCATCCATCAAAGGGAGATCCCGTTGTATTACCTGTCGGCCCTGTTTCGTCCCGGGCAGCATTTCTTCCGATGGTACGGAGGGTGGTTTCGCAAGCATCTCCGGATGGCCTCGCATTATTTCGTACAGAACGCAGAATCACAGGAGCTTTTGCAGAAAACAGGCATCACCGGGGTAACTCTAACGGGAGACACTCGTTTTGACAGGGTTTTCGAAATTGCGCTTCATCCGAAGCCCCTTCCGCTGGTGGAGCGTTTTTGCCAGGGAAAGCCGCTGCTGGTGATGGGCAGCAGCTGGGAGCCCGATGAGGCGGTGTGTGCCCCGCTCATCCGCAGGGCGGGACCTGACCTGAAGGTCATCCTGGCGCCTCACGATACCTCCCCGGGGCGAATCCGATCCATCCGCGAACAGCTTGACAGGCCCTGCACACTGCTATCAGGTCTTACCGAAGAAAATGCAGGTTCTGCGGATATTCTTGTGATCGATTCGGTGGGGCTTCTCTCGCAACTGTATCGCTTTGCGACCGTGGCTTTCATCGGCGGCGGTTTTGGCGCCGGCATCCACAACATCCAGGAGCCGGTCACCTTCGGCGTTCCGGTGCTGTTCGGCCCCAGGTTCGGCAAGTTCCGCGAAGCCTGCGACCTGGTTGCCCTGGGCGGAGCATTCGCGGTGAATACCCCGCAAGAGGCGGAAGAGAAAGTGATGCGCCTGTTCGATGATTCTGAAGCACACCGGCGTGCATCGGAGGTCTGCCGCCGGTATGTGGAGGAGAACCGGGGTGCTACCGAAAAGGTCATCCGGTTTCTTGAACCGGTTTCAACCTCCCGGCAGCCATGATCGCGAAATTCCTGCGGGACTTGCGGAGAAGGGATCACCGGCCCCGTTTCGGCGGCCTCGACATCCTGAAATATATCGGGCCGGGCCTGCTGGTCACGGTGGGCTTTATCGATCCCGGCAACTGGGCATCGAACATCGCTGCGGGATCCTCGTTCGGATATGAGCTGCTCTGG
>DAONFN010000268.1:0-4773 GCA_035403625.1 Bacteroidales bacterium | reverse complement strand
GCGACGGCTGTCCGGCTTTTTCCGGACCGGAGGCGACGACCGCGATCCGCGAAACAACCTCCTTTTTTTGTGTGAAGGCCACGCCAAGTCCGAGCGACATGAGGATCGGAAAAACGATTCCCCAGAAGATCACGCCGGGTTCGCGGATCAGTTCCCGGATATGCGCCAGGAAAAGCTGCAGGAGCGGGTGGTTGGCAATCCGTTCAATCATTGAGGTGGCGGCCGGTTAAAAACGTGAAAAGATCGTCGAGCGTGGCCCGGCGGGTATCGGAGGGTTTCGCAGGAAGTTCGGGCAACCCGTCCAGGAGTTCATCCAGGGATCCCTCTTTCAGGATTCTCCCCTGGTCGATGATCACGATGTAATCGCACAGCTGCTCAGCTTCTTCCATGTAGTGGGTGGTCAGGATCATGGAGGTGTTCCGGCCGGCTTTGAGCTTCAGCAGGATATCCCATATTTCGCGTCGGGCATTTGGGTCAAGCCCGGTGGTGGGCTCATCGAGGAGCAGGATGCGGGGCTGGTTGAGGATCGCAATTCCCAGCGCCAGGCGTTGCCGCTGCCCCCCCGAGAGGTTGACCACGTATGCTTTTCGCTTTTCCTCGAGCCCAACCATGTTCAACACCTCCTCGCAGCGATCCTTCCCGATCGAAAAGAAACTGGCGAAAAGCCTGAGGGTTTCAAAGGTTGTCAGCTTATCGATGAAATGGGTCTCCTGGAGCGACAGCCCGATGAGGTTGCGCAGGTACTTTTCGTTGCCTTTCCAGGGCTTCCCAAAGATCAGGATCTCTCCCTCGTCGGGCTTCTGGATGCCTTCGACCATCTCCACCAGGGTGGTCTTTCCCGCCCCGTTCGGTCCCAGCAGGGCCACGAACTGTCCGGACGGGATGGTGAGGTCGATCCCTTTCACGGCCTGCACGGCTTTGAAGGATTTGCGGACATTCCTGACCTCGATGACCGGATGATCGTTCATACCTCCTTTTTCCCCCGTTTATCGTCCTTTTCCTGCGGAATGGCCCTCCAGCGTGCTTCCATCACCCGGTAGGGATAACGGGTGATGAGCTGGCGGGCATTCCGGCACGTGGTCTGGTGGATCCGGATCCCCTGGGTGACACTGACGAATGCGAAGATCGGCTGACCCGGAACCGGGTTGCAGCACCGCGCAAACTGATAGTGCAGCGATTTGATGGACGGGTCGATCACCACAAAATCCTCCCTGCCGGCCATCATATCGGACACTCGGGCCGGGAACGAGACCTCTTCCTTTGTGGCAGCCGGAGCCGGTTCCGCCGCCTTTTCCTCCAGGGCTTTCTTGATCTTCAGCGGGTCAGCCTTCCCTTCTCCGAATCGCTGGTACAACTCCATGATATTATCGCACCCGAACCAGTCGGCCAGCCGGTTGATGATGGAGTCAGTGAATTCATGGCCCAGTTGGATGACCTTGTTCCGGATGATCTCCTTGCCGTAATCGGCTTCCCGGTAAGTCTCCATCTTCAGGGCATGCTTGATCCGGGCCAGGTTCCTGGGGCTCTTGGCGATCTCCAGCCAGCCCGGGTTCGGCTTCTGGTTTTTTGAAGTCAGGATCTTCACCTTGTCGCCGTTGCTCAGGATATGGCGCAGGGGCACCATTTTGCCGTTGACGATCGCACCGGTGCAGGTGGATCCCACTTCGGAATGGATCTCGTAGGCAAAATCAAGCACCGAATAACCGGCTTTCATCCGTTTGAGGTCGCCCTGGGGGGTGAAGATGAAGATCTCGTCGGTGTACAGGACCCGCTTTTCCCGGCTGGGAGCCTCTCCGGGCGATGACCGCAACGGCTTCTCCAGCATCGAGCGGATGCCGGCATAAAACTCTTCGCGGGCTTCGGCTTTGACGCCCTGCTTGTACTTCCAGTGCGCGGCATACCCCTTTTCGGCGATCTCGTCCATGCGCCGCGTACGGATCTGCACCTCCACCCACCGGCCTTCGGGCCCGATGACGGTCGTATGGAGCGATTCGTACCCGGTGGGTTTCGGAAAGGAGATCCAGTCGCGGAGCCTTCTCGGGTTGGGCGTATAGGTGTCGGTAACCAGCGAATATATCTTCCAGCAGTCGGCTGCCTCGTTTTCGATGGTATGATTGAGAATGACCCGGATAGCGAAAAGATCGTACACCTTTTCGAATTCCACTTTCTGCGCCGCCATCTTCCGGCGGATGGAAGGGATCGACTTGACCCGGCTCAGGATCTCGCAATCAAATCCTTCCTTAGCCAATCGCTCCGAAATCGGCCGGATAAAGAGGGCGGCATAATGGTCGCGAACCTCTTCCGTATCCCGCAGCTTCTCCTGGATGAGGTGATAATTTTCCGGGTCGGAAAAATGCATCTCCCTGTCTTCCAATTCATTTTTGATGCGATAGAGGCCCAGCCGATGGGCGATCGGGATGAAAAGTGCCTTCGTTTCGCCGGCGATCAACTCCTGTTTCGGCCGCGGATATTCCGCCAGGTGGCGCATGTCGAACAAGCGCATACCCAGCCGTATCAGCAGGATCCGGATGTCGCCCGGCAGGGTCAGCAGCAACCCGATGAAATTTTCGGCATTCGAGCTGTATTTCTTCGTGTCGAGTTCTTCCAGCCGGCGGATCCCTTCCAGGAGCTCCCTGACCGGCTTTCCATGCTCGCGGTCAATGGCAGCGGCATCCAGCCATCCCCGGTCGAACTGCTCCTTGAGGATGATGCACTTGACCGGATCGGCCCCGAGCCCCATTTCATCCAGCAGGATAAAAGCGGTTTCCAGCACCATGGCGGCATACCCTGGCTCTCCCGGGCCGCCCCGGGGGTTGAGCATGGAGGCAAATGCCTTCCGGATGTCGGTGCGCTCGCCGGCCAGGGCTTCATGCGACAGAAGCCGGTCGAGCGTAAAATCGTTGTCGATATGAAGGGTAAAGTTGTTCAATCTTCCTAATCCAACGCAAAGGTAGGACAGATATTTCTCAAAAAGTTTGTTTAATTTAGAATTATTCTTAATTTAGTGCCGGTAACCGGATGCAGTCCGCCGGGCTGCATCTCTTCCGGAAAATTTCAACATCGAATTATGTTTCAGATCGAAAGCAAGATCAGTACCGGCACACCGGAGTTCAGGAAAAACAGGGAGGATTACCTGCAGTTGCTCAACCGTTACCATGAAATTCTGGCCGGGGCACGGATGGGCGGACCGCCGGCGATTGTGGCCCGGCACAAGGAGCGGGGCAAGCTGCTGGCGCGCGAACGCATCGACCTGCTGGTCGATCGCAACACCCCTTTCGTAGAACTTTCCCCGCTGGCAGCCTACAACCTGTACGACAACGGGTTTCCTTCGGCGGGCATCGTGACGGGGATCGGCGTGATCCACGGGAAAGAGACGATGATCGTAGCCAACGACGCCACGGTCAAAGGGGGCACATATGTAAAGGAGACGATCAAGAAACACGTCAGGGCGCAGGAGATTGCCATGGAGAACCGGCTTCCATGCGTGTACCTGGTCGATTCGGGCGGGGTTTTCCTGCCGGAGCAGGCCAACGTTTTCCCCGACAAATACGACTTTGGCCGGTTCTTTTTCAACCAGGCGAGGCTCTCGGCCAAGGGAATTCCCCAGATTGCCGTGGTGATGGGTTCCTGCACGGCCGGCGGCGCGTATGTGCCGGCCATGAGCGACGAAACCATCATCGTCCGCAACCAGGGAACCATCTTTATCGGCGGTCCTCCGCTGGTGAAGGCGGCCACCGGCGAGGAGGTCACGGCCGAGGACCTGGGCGGCGCCGTGGTGCATACCACCATTTCCGGTGTGGCCGACCACCTGGCCGAGAACGACGTGCATGCCATCCAGATCTGCCGCAACATCTTCGAATCGATCCGGCGCCGTGAATACCAGCCGCTGGAGGTTCACCCGGTCGCCGAACCGGCCTACGACCCGGAGGAGTTGTACGGCATCTTGCCAGTCGACCTGAAAAAGCCCGTTGATTCGAAGGAGATCATCGCCCGGATCGTCGACAGGAGCCTGTTCCACGAGTTCAAGGAACGGTACGCCCCAACCCTGGTGACCGGCTTTGCCCGCATCATGGGCTACCCGGTGGGGATCCTGGCCAACAACGGAGTGCTTTTCGGCGAAACGGCGCTCAAGGGCGCCCATTTTGTCGAACTGTGCACCTCCCGCAACATTCCGATCCTCTTCCTGCAGAACATCACCGGCTTCATCGTCGGGAAGCAGTATGAGCGGGGCGGGATCGCACGCGACGGCGCCAAGTTCGTGCATGCCGTGGCCAATGCCAACGTACCGAAATTTACCGTCGTTTTCGGCGGCTCGTTCGGCGCGGGCAACTACGCCATGGCGGGAAGGGCATACGAACCCCGGTTCCTCTTCATGTACCCCAACTCCAAGATCTCGGTAATGGGCGGGGAACAGGCGGCCGGCGTGCTGATCACCGTTAAAGAAGAGCAATTACGGGCTGCAGGAAAAACCCTCGATCCCGCCGAACGGGAGAAGATCCTGCGCTCCACCCTTGAAAAATACGAAGAGGAAGGATCGGCTTACTACAGCACGGCCCGCCTGTGGGATGACGGCATTCTCGACCCCGTCGACACCCGCAAAGTCCTTGGGCTGGCCATCGCCATCTCCCAAAATAAAAGTTATGACAAAACAGAGTATGGGATTTTCAGGATGTGAAACTGATGTGCTGATGTGCTGATGTGCTGATGTGCTAATGTTCCCCCCTCTCCGGGCGGAGAGGGGGACCGGGGGTGAGGTATTGATGCGCTAATGTT
>DAONFN010000267.1:0-4793 GCA_035403625.1 Bacteroidales bacterium | reverse complement strand
AGTCGACGGAGTACTCATCTCCAAAAACAACCACGGCAGCGCCATGGTCGGGGTGGCGCCCGTTCTCCTTACCGGACTGGGCATCGCGGTCGGCACGCTGGCAGGCAGCACCTGCATCGAAATCCCCATCCACGGCCGGATGGACCGGTACCAGCAGTACCGGCCGAAACTCGAAGCCGCAGCAGGACAGTGAAACTCCTTTGTGGAAATGTTTGGTCGTTCGACCCCCTTTTTCTACCTTTGCTGCCGGATCAATCCGATTGTTTTTTGCTGACCGTCCTGAAACGTGTAATTGCGTAACCGTTAACCGCTGACATCCAGGGTTAATGGCTCTTCTCCCCGGGATCTCCTCCCACGGGGGATTCCGATATTTCTTACCGGTGGGCGGACTTCTTTCCCCAGCTCACCCACATTATCCTCACAATCAACGTGCTGTGGATCTTTTACACCCTGATCTCCAATTGCAGTTACGAAGAGCCGGGCAAATAAATATCACGAATCACTCAAAGCAATCACGATTATGAACCTCGAAAAATACGGGTACAACGCTACCCTCTCCCAACAGTTGACCCCGGAGATCCCTGCCGGGCTGGAACCCGGCCGGATCCTGGCCGAACATAAAGAACGGTACATCGTTGCCTGCGCCACCGGCGAACTCGACGCCGAGATCACTGGCAACCTGCGCTTCACCGCCCGCAGCCGCGAAGACTTCCCCGCGGTGGGCGACTGGGTGGCACTGACCCCCTACGACGATTTCGCCCTCATCCACGCGGTTCTCCCCCGCCGTTCGCTGATCAGCCGCCAGTTGCCGGGCCATGCCGGCGAGGTGCAGGTCATTGCCGCCAATGTCGATGTCGCCTTCCTGCTCCAGGCAGCCGACCGCGACTTCAGCCCCAACCGGCTGGAGCGTTACCTCACCCTCTGCCATACCGGCAAGGTGAAACCCGTGATCGTGCTCACCAAGACCGACCTGGCCGGTGAGGAACTCACCCATTCGCTTTCCGCGAGCCTCAGGCAACGGATCCCGGGCACGCCGGTGGTAGCCCTCAGCAATGCGACCCGCGAAGGCTACGAAGCCCTGGCGCCCTTTCTCGGACGGGGGATCACCGGCTGCCTGCTCGGCTCCTCGGGCGTGGGCAAATCAACCCTGCTGAACAACCTGGCCGGGCACGAACGCATGAAGACCGGAGTCATCAGCGAAAGCATCGATCGCGGACGGCATGTTACCACCCACCGTGAGCTGATCGTACTCGAAAACGGCGGTATCCTCATCGACAACCCCGGTATGCGGGAGGTGGGGATCACCGACAGCGAGGGCGGACTGGAGGCCACTTTCGCCCATATCGCGGATCTGTCGAAGCAATGCCGGTTCAACGATTGCCGCCACATCCACGAGGCCGGGTGCGCCGTCATCGAAGCGGTATCCCGCGGCGAGATCGATCCCGGAGCCTACGAAAACTACCTTCGGCTGGGACGGGAGAAGGACCATTTTGAAGCCACCCTGGCTGAGCGCCGCCGCAAGGATAAACAGTTTGGGAAGATGGTGAAGGAGTTCAAAAAACGTAAGGAAGAAAGGCAATAGGCAATAGTAATTCTCTGCGGCCCTCCGCGCCTGCTCTGCGAACTCTGCGGTTAGATAAGGCAATAGGCAGTAGGCAATAGGCAATAGGGAAAAATACGCGTCGTGGGTTATTTATTGTAACTTGCGCCATGTAATCAGATTTTCCATGAGATCAGGATTGTTTGGTCTGCTTCCGGGCGTCGCGATTGGCACCCCCGGCGGCAGCACCCGCATCGAAATCCCCATCCACGGCCGGATGGATGTGTACCGGCAGAAGATTGAGGCAGTGATGCAATAAACGCCCGGATGAATCCCTTCCCCCCCGACTGTAATACTCACCCCCTGAAACCGATTTCCTCCCATGAAAACAAAACTCGTACTACTGTGGATCCTCCTCGCGATCCATCCCATGCTCCCCGTCCAGGGCCAGGAAGCCTCCGATATCCGTTCGGCCCGGCGCTGGTTTGCCGGACTTGACTCCCTATGCAACCTCGACAACGGCCGTTTATGGGGCGTAGCGCTCTACGGCCCCACCCTGCTGGTGATGCCCGATACCCGGGCGATCCTGGCCAATGAGCCCGACAAAGAAGGAAAACTGGTCGAAAAAGACGGAATCTTTACCGGCACCCTTCCCGCTGAAGTGAACATCGCCAACACCTCCCTGGAATGGGGCGGGAAAACATGGACCATGGTCAATTGGGCCGCCGTGGCCGAAGCCGATCCTTTTTCCCGGAACCGGCTGCTGATCCACGAAAGCTGGCACCGGGTGCAGCCGCACACCGGCATCGAGCCCGTCATGACCGCCAACCAGCACCTCGACGGCCTGCGGGGCGATATCCTCATGAAACTGGAATTCATCGCGCTCAGCCGGGCGCTCGACACCAATGCCACTGAAGCGATCAGGAAGCACCTGTCCAACGCACTGACTCTCCGCGCCTGCCGGCAGGCGCTCTTCCCCGCCAACAACGAGGATCGCTTCGAGCGGCACGAAGGCATGGCCGAATACACGGGGCTTGTCCTCTGCGGCCTCCCATCCGGAAAGCTGCCCGCAGTGGCCGGAAAACTGCTGACCCGGGCCCTCGGCAACGACGGGCTGGCCAACTCGTTTGCCTATGTCACCGGTCCCGCCTACGGCCTGCTTTTCGATCGTCTCACTCCCGGCTGGCGGGAAGAGGTCAAAAAGGGCGCCAGCCTGACCTCCATCGGGTTGCGGGTGACCGGCCTTCATCCCCCTGCCGATACCGTAGCGCTGAAAGCCGAAGCCGACCGCCTCGCATCGTTCTACCACGCAGGCAATATGATCGCCAGCGAGACAGAAAAGGATGCGAAACAGCAGCAACTGATCGCTGTGTACCGGCACCGCTTCCTGGAAGGCGACCGGCTGATCCTCCGCAACGACAATCTGGCAATGAGCTTTAATCCGCAGGAGAAGCTGGTCAGCGTCGGGCCTGGCCTGGTGTACCCCACCATGCGGCTGAGTGGCCCGTGGGGCATCGCCGCGATCACCGGGGGGATCCTGCGCTCGAACGACTGGCAGTTCTTCGTGCTGCCTGCCCCTGCCACAGGCGCCACCGGGGAGTTTTCGGCCAATGGATATACGCTGCAATTGAAAGACGGATGGGAGGTCGTGAAAGCGGGCGACGGCACGTTCACCCTGAAACAACCGGATCCCCCGGCTTCCGGCACCCGCACGGGTGTCCCCGTGATCCGTGCCCACTCTCTTTCGGTCGATATCCGGGTCGACAACGTATTGCACAAGAGCACCTGGAAGATCGTCCCGGCCACCAACCCCGACGTTTACACCACCTCGGCGAAGCGGGTCACCTTCCTCACCGATCTCGACTCGATCGCTTTCACCATCGACCCGAAGGAAAAGTACGACTTCGTGATCCTGGTGGACGGGAAGGACTCGGCGCACACCCGCATCGTGTACGAGCCCACGCGGCTGGAGATCCTGCAGAAGGCGGGCGAATACAACCTCGCCGACCACCGTCCCCTTCCGGCCTTCACCTACCAGTCGTCCGACAGTCCCGACCTGGAGCGAATCCGGAAAGAGCTGAAACTCGATTCGGTAGCCGGGAAGGGCAGCGAGCTGTCGCAGATCTTCAACCTGCTGCACTGGGTGCACAACCTCGTGCGGCACGACGGCAACAGCAACAACCCTTCCGAGCGGAATGCCGTCGCCCTCATCCGTGTATGTCAGACCGAAAAGCGCGGGGTGAACTGCCGTATGCTGGCCACGATCCTCAACGAGTGTTACCTCGCGATGGGATTTCCTTCGCGATTCGTGACCTGCATGCCGCGCGAGACCGATTTCGACGACTGCCACGTGATCAACATGGTGTACAGCCGCGACCTGCATAAGTGGGTCTGGATGGATCCCACCTTCGACGCTTATGTGATGGACGGCAACGGCAACCTCCTGGGTCTCGCCGAAGTGCGCGAGCGACTTGTCAAGGGTGAGCCGCTGGTGCTGAATGCCGACGCCAACTGGAACCGCGAGGCCCTGCAGACCCGCGATGAGTACCTGGACTATTACATGGCGAAGAACCTGTACCGTTTCGAGTGTCCCGCCGTAAGCGAATACAACACCGAGACCTCCGTGCCCGGCAAGGAGGTGAGCTACATCGAGCTTCTTCCCCTCGACGGCCTGGTGCAGTCTCCGCAGCAGCAGGAGATCGTGAACGAAAAGTCAGGCCGGAAACACATGGAATACAAGACCAACAACCCCGATCTTTTCTGGGCCGAACCCGGTAAGTGACGGTCCGGTTTTACTTCGTCGATCCTATACTGATCCTATACTGATCCTATACTGATCCTATACTGATCCTATACAGATCCTATACGGGTCGCAAGCTTGTAGGCAATAGGCAATAGGCAGTAGGCAATAGTAATTCTCTGCGGCCCTCCGCGGCTCCTCCGTGTCCTCCGCGGTTAGGTCAGGCAATAGGCAATAGGCAATAGGCAATAGGCAATAGGCAGTAAACAATAGGCAATAGTGACCCGTCCAGAAATACCTATACACCATGTTGCCATTTAATTCTCAAATCACAGATCCCTAATCGATTATTCTATTGTTCCCCCCCGGGGGCCGGAGCGTGAGGCAATAATGAGCAAGGAACCTGTCTTTTCCCTTCTCCCCTTCGCCACCGGCTAATCTACCCACCCCCTGCCCCCTCCCTGCCTGCAGGGAGGGGTTAACTCCGTAGGAGCGAAATGATAGTAGCCGGAT
>DAONFN010000266.1:0-4804 GCA_035403625.1 Bacteroidales bacterium | reverse complement strand
CTGCGGGTGCCACCATCACAGCCGGCAACGGGACTCCCTCGGTGACGGTCAGTTTCGGAAGCAGTGCAGTTTCAGGCAGCATCAGCGTCAGCGCTTACAACAGTTGCGGGACCGGGGCTGTATCGCCCGCTTTTTCACTCACCGTATCGGCAGGCGTGCCGGCCACGCAGGCGGTGCAGAACACCACTGTTTCGGCCGGGCAGACGGTTTGTTACCAGGCCACCCAAATGATCACCGTGGCAGGCGGGGGAACCACTTTCCTCGTGCAAAACGGCGGGCATGCATCTCTCATGGCCGGGCAGAAAATATCCTTCCTGGCAGGAGCAAAAGTAAACGCGGGCGGGTACCTTCACGGGTACATCACTACCACGGGACAGTATTGCTACTCAACGAAGAGCGCGGAGAACGGGGGAGAAGAAGGTCTTGAAAACGAAAGGACGATCCCTTCACACGGAACGACTCCGATCTTACTCGTCTATCCCAATCCCACAGGAAATTCCACCATGGTGCGGTTGACCGGTCCTCGAACCGAACAGTCTGCCGTGGTACGGATGAGCAACTTATTTGGTGAAGAGCTCGGAACCTGGCGCCTGGCCGGATCCGAAGTCCTCCGACTCGATCTTTCCCCGTACCCTCCCGGTATCTACCTGCTTAACGTGACGATGGACGCCCGAGGCGAAACGGTGAAGATTGTCAGGCGATAGGCAACAGGCATCAGGCAATGGGAAAATCCCTACTTTTGGCATCCATACCAACCGCTTTGCCATGAAGAAATTCCTCCTTACCGTTTTCCTTGCCTGGATGCTGATTACTCTACACGCCCAGAACTTCATCGGCTTCCAGGTCGGTTACCTAGGCACCCACACGAGCATTGCCGAGTACGAGCGCATCGAGCGGCGCGATTTCCTGCTCGACTCCATGTCCATCCGGCCGGATGTAGGATCAATCCAGGCGGAACTCGACGCGGAATTCGGACTGGGGAAGCGGTTTTTTCTGGCCACTGCCTTCCATTACAGCAACAAGGGCCTTGCGAATGTGACCTTTACCGACTCAACGGGATGGCCCTGGCAAACGGCCGCACGGCAGAAATACGCGGGTTTGACCGTCCTGATCGGATACAAACTGCCACTGGGCAAGGGGAAATGGGGTTTGATGGCCGCTACCGGTCCCCGGCTGGATGTGGCCATCGGCACACCTAACGGCGGAGCGCTCTTCTCAGGGCCGTATTACCGGTTCTTCATGCCTTTCAGCCGGTTCAACGAAATTGATCTTGGATGGGCACTTCAGGCTGGGGCAACCTATCGTCTTGGACCCGGTGAAGTACGGTTGAAACTGCACTACACATACGGTTTGAGCGATGTCCTCGAGGATGCTTTCGTAGTGGCCCGGAGCATGTCGTACGGCGCAACGATCGGGTATGCCGTGAAACTGTAGCGAAGCCGGTAACGCCCGGTTGGTTAGAAAGAAGGGCTTGTTAACACTTCTCTGCCAACGCAGTTCCTATTCGTTACAATAGAACAGGATCATCTTTCGGATCGCCTCCTGGCAGACCGGACAGAACCCCGGCGCTTCGTTGCTTTTCATCCGGCAGTCCATCATGGGGCTATAGATACCTTTTGATAGATACCCGCCCCCTTCGAACATTCCTGTCACGGCTTTAAATTTCTCTTCCCGGGGTGTCGGGATTGGCGTGCCGGGATTGACCAGGGAGGCCCATTTGGATTTGAAATCCACGTTGGTGGTGATATTCGGCTCCCATGGTTCGAATTTCAGGTTGTAGAAATCAGAGTAAGTCACCTCTGCGGCATAGTATTCATCGGCCAGGCCGGCAAACTGATGGCCGAATTCATGAATGGCGACGATGTTGGAAAGCTCATGATCGACTGTGCTTTGTCCGTAGTGATTGTAAAATCCTCCTCCTCCGTAACGTTTACTGTTTACGAGGACAAACATCACGTCGTAAGGGGCATTGGCCGCAATGTCGTAAATCGATTTTGTATCCGAAGTGGTCAGATACCGATCCATGTTGAATGTATAGAAACTGCTGTGAACATTGGTGTTCACGAATATATCCTTGCCCGGGATGGTTACTCCCGCTTCCTGGGAGGGAGATTCGATGGCGTAAAAGTTAATCCGGTCCTTCATTTCCGAGTAGGGTGCCACCGACAGGAAATAATTGCTAATCCGTTTGGCATCCGCAAGAAACTTCTCCATCTCCAGGGTCGTGTATCCTTCGGCAATGAAAGCAATATCGACATGATCGGCAGGATCGCCTGAATCCACGAACTTGGTGACTTTGTATGGAACGATGCTTTCGCGGCTGATGAAATAATCGGTCGGGTTGATGTAACGTTCAAAGATGGGAACGAACATATCGGTTTCATACTGCCGTTTTTCGATCACGAACCGGATGGTGTTTTTCGGAAAAGGCATTACGGCCGTCATCGCGTATGCCCGCTTCATCTTCTTTGCCTCGTCGGTTCCCTTCCATTCCTGGAACAACGAGTTGAAGCCTCTCGAAAAGAGCAGGAGTGAGGTAGCTGAATCGTACGCCAGGTAACGATAACTGCCGTATCCGAAGGGATCCTTCAGGTTCTTCGTCGGGCCGCCCCAGTACGGTTCCTCTTTCATCGAAAGGAAGAACGCTTCTTCATTGCGGGAATCGCCGGCCAGGAGGTAATCAACACGCAGGGTTTTGGCCTCAAAGTAATTTTTAAAAGAAACAGGCATCGCATTGTCTGCTAACGCTTTAAGGGCAGGAGCAGGAGCAGGATCAATGACGACCTGTGCAAAGGAATTTGCCGGCAATACACTGGCAGCGGCTATTAGTCCTGCAATGATATTCTGAAAGGTTCTCATGGGTTTACCGGGGTTTCAATTTTTCTTCAAAGATGTGGAAATATTGTCAATATCAGCTACGGAGACGCAAAGATGTAAAAAGGAATCCGGTCAACATAAGAACGCAACCGGCCAACATCCTCCCTGTCAGATGTTCATCCAGCAATATCCAGCCACCGGCAACAGCAAAAACGGCTTCCAGGCTAAGGATGATCGAAGCATATCCTGGATGGGCGGTTTTCTGGGCCACCACCTGCAGGGTGTAAGCGACTCCCACCGATAAAACACCGCCGTATGCGATCGGCAGCCAGGCTTCCAGGATTTTCCCGCTGAAAACAGTTTCCGTTGACAAGGCAATCACCAGATTGATCACCGCGCAAACTGCGAACTGAATGACGGCCAGCAGGTAGCTGTTCATCAACGGGGATAACCAGGCTATCATGAGCACATGGAAAGTGAAGATGATCGCGCAGCAGACTACCAGAATATCGCCTTGCGCAAGCGAAAAGCGGCCCTGGACACTGAGAAAGTAGAGTCCGGCCAGGGAAAGCGCCGCCCCGACCCAAATGGCGGGGCTGGACCGGTGTCCCAGTAAGATCCCTGCCAGCGGGACCAGAACGACGTACAACCCCGTGATAAATCCCGCTTTTCCCGCAGTCGTTGTCTGGAGTCCGATCTGCTGAAAAGCGACACCTCCGGTCAGGAGGACGCCGGTGGCAAGTGCCCCCAGCACTATTTTCCCCCGGCTGAATTTTGCCGAGGGAAAGAATAACGGCTGTCCCTGCTTCCAGTTCCGGATCAGCAACGGCATCAGCACCAGTACTCCTAATGTAAACCTTACGCCGTTGTACGTGAATGGCCCCACATAGGCCATCCCTGCCCGCTGCGCCACGAAAGCAAAGCCCCAGATGACAGCCGCGAGTAGCAGGATGAGGTCGGATCGGAATTTAGCGGTCAAGGTAATGTGCTGATGTGCCAATGTGCTGATGTGCCAATGTGCTGATGTCTCACATTCTTTGGGCGGTGGACTGCCTATCGGCAGGCAGGAGATGCGCGGAGTAAGGTATTTAAGGTATCATTCAATGGTTATTTCGTCGGCGAAGATCCAGGCTTTCTGACCGGCGCCGGGGTGCCAGTCGGGACAGGTTCCGCGGTTCTTTGCCACAACCCGGACATACCGGGCTTTCCCCTTCAATTCGAGCGAAAAATCGTTCACCACAGCACCTTCACGATGTTCTTCCACATCGTTCATTACTTTTCCTGCCTCTGAAAAATTCACACCGTCGTCGGATAACGACCATGTGACCGACTGCGGCATGAAGATCCACGAGCCCTGGTTTTGAAGGCAGCCAATGGCCAGCCGTTTAACCGGCTGAACGCTTCCAAGGTCAACCACCGCGTCGATATCCACCCCTTCGTACCCTTGCCAGGTACCGGTCATAAACTGGTCGCCGCCGGTGATGAAATCGATCAGCGCCAGTTCGCCGCCGGCGGAATATTGGCCTGCATAATGCGTGTTGAGCCGGATTGACCGGTTGGCGGGGATCCTTATAAACCGGGCTTCGATCGGAAAACTGTGGTTCAATTCTTTGTTGAATGCCATGGCCCGGAGTGTCGTGGTTTTCCGAAGAACGAGCGGCCTGAGGTAGATGTTCGACTTGAGTCCGGGTTCAGAACCATCAAGGGTATAACGGATGACCACCCCCGGCAAGGCGCAGGAGAGACCCACTACGGTCGAATCCCGGAAGGTGCGCTCACCCTGGTGGACCGCCGGTACGGGAACAATGGGGAATTCTGAAATCCAGGACTCCGGGAAAGAACCAAAACCCGAACCCCAGGCTTTATTCGGTTGCGGTCCCATCCGGAAAACCATCTCTCCGCCTTTTACAATCTCAGCATGGTTGAAGAAACAACGGGTGAGCGGTTTCCCGTTCAGGGTGGCCGACTGGATATAAAAATTCTGATC
>DAONFN010000265.1:0-4817 GCA_035403625.1 Bacteroidales bacterium | reverse complement strand
CAACATCATTGTTGATGGCATTACCACTGATATCGCAGGCTACCCAAATATAGGTGGTTCCTGCGGGCAGGTCGTACCCCAGCGAGGAGAAGGTGGCGGTGCCGCCCGAGAAGAGGGTCGGGGTACCGAGCGGGTTGGCGGTGCTGAAGACGGGCGAGGATGTCCGGTACAGCTTCACTCCGCTGATGTCGTTGTCGTTTGTGTTATTGGAAGTTACAGTGATCGAATTCAGGAACAGCGTTCCAATGAATCCGCTCACCGGGAAATCGAGCCGGAGGATTTCCCGGTTCGACGAACCGGACGTTACCAAGTCGGTGGATGCCTGGTTCACGGTGATGTCTGCTATGGATTTTGTCACCGGCAGGGGGATCCTCAAATTGGGTCTTTTGTCCCCTACTGTCAGATTGGCGGTTGGCGGTGAGGTATCGGCGTGCTGACTGGCATTCTTGTTCGTGGCCGTGGTATAATAGAACGCCGGATAGGAGGTGTTTCCGCTGGCGCCGTAGTTTCCTTCCGTCAGGACCAGCAGGTTTCCTTCGTCATAGGTAAAGGAAGAAGAGAAAAGGAAATCGAACCATCCGGCCGGGGTAAACTGCACCGTACCATCGTAAACCAGGGTGGCGCCGCTGATCATGTTGGCCCAGGTGTCGGCAGTGACGGTGGTGGCCGTTGTTTTCTTCAGGTAGATCTTAACCGGGCAGTTCGTGGTTTGGGCGGTCGCGATCTGCCACGACAATTTGGAGATCGGGAAAAAGAAGCCGATTTCCGATTGCAGGTACAGCGCAGCGTTCCGCGAAAACCCGAAACTAACGTCAAACGGGTAAGCTTGTGTGGAAGCGGTCGAAGTGCCAACGATAATTTCATTGATACTGTTGATATCCGTTGTGGTACCCTGAGCCAGGGAGCCTCCGTCAGCCTGGATTTTAAAGGTTCCCGTAGTGCTGTAGGCAAGATCCGGCCATGTGCGGGTGCCGGCAGACAAGGGCTGGGTAAGTCCGGTGGCGGAGGACAAGGCCCCCGAGCCGGTGTTCAGGGCGAGGGTAACTGCAAACGATTTATCCACATCGGTATTTCCGTTGTCATCGGTAGCCGAAACGGTTGCGCTGAAACCGGTATTACTCATGACAGTGGACGGCACTCCGCTGAATGTCAGCCTGGTGGCAGCGACCGTAAGGGTGTGAACATTCCCGGTAACGGCGGCGCCGAAATCGGCGATGAAGAGGGAGCCGGAGCCACTCGCGGTAAAACCATGACCGGTTGCAGGGATGGTAAACTGCAGTTTTTTCCCGTCTTCGATGCCGGAGGTTTTCAGGAACACTGACAAGGTGATGGTGCTACTGGATGCATCGGGCACACTGAGGTTCCCCGCCGGAATGGGAATATCGATGAAGGATGCGGTAATGACGGGTGTTCCGATAACAATGTCGCCGGCGCCGTTGTTCAGCTTCACCCCGGCGATGGCAGCGATCCAATTGGCTCCGTTCGATGGGTTGGCGTTGGTGATCCTGACGTTGGTGACGTTGGTGGGCATGCCGTCGCCCGAGCCCGTATCGGTAATTTTCAATCGCAGAACATTCACGGCCGTTCCGGTTGAAGTGGCGGTGGAAGGCACGGAAGCGCTTCCGACCTGGGAGGCCGGGGCTTCGGCTTTGGAGGACCGGTCGAACAGGTTGAACTCGTCGGCCCCGATGGCAGGAGGGATGCCCCGGGTTTCGCCGTCGATATCGGTGGCGATATCGAGTGTGTCTCCATTGGCGGTTGAAACGGTCACGCCCGCCCCGATCAGGTCCGCGCTGGATGAGTGCAAATCCGTAACGGAAGCAAACACCGGGTCGGCCGTGATGGAGTGCTGATCCTGGTTGGGGGTGAGTATCCCTTTCCAGTCGGCCAGGGTGGTCTTGTTGCCGCTATAATAGCCGACATATCCGTTGCCCGGGTTCGGGATGTAGTAATCATTATAATCCGTCGTAGTGATGGTTCCTGACGATCCCTGCCGCATGATTCCGTAATGTGCGGGTGTTCCCGACTGGGATGCGGTAAGGTTGGCAAAGACATTATTCTTAAGAACTATGGGGGGATTGCTTCCGATTCCGCTGCCCAGGATGCACGCGCTGTTGATATTGGTGTTTGCTTCCATCCGGATGTTATTGAAATAGAGATTGACGGCGCCCGAGGTCTCCCCCAATTCGATACCGGCAGCCTGCGTGATGGTTGATGCGGAAGAGCTTGTAGCGGTGGTTTGACCGGTTGAAATGCCAAAAATGAAATTATTATACACGTTGACCGTATGACCATATGCCGGATCCAGGATCATACCCGAAGCCAGGTAGTTGGTATTGGAGGCGGTGGTTGCGGATGATGTGACAGGACCGATTTTATTGTTGTAGATGGCGGAAGTACCATACGAATAATACAGAAAGAGGCCGGTGGCCCGGAGGGTAGTGGACGTGCCGGTAACATTCCGGATGACCGTGTTGAATATCTTGATCCCGCTTTGGTAGTAAGCCTGTATCCCGTTAACCCTGTTGGATCCGTTCCCGATATCGTTTGGGGTGGCTGCCCCGATGGTGGTGGTACCCCCTCCGGTCGATCCAATCTCACATCCTGAATCATATAAGGTCGAGGAGTTGCCGTAGAGAGAGATACCGCAGTAACTATTTTCGACAGTAATGTTATAATATTTATTGCCGTTGTTGCATCCGCTTGCCTGGCTTGTCGGGGATACCAGGATACTTTGATTGATCCCCACGGAACTGGTATTGGTGCGGTTAAGGGTGATTTTTGCATTCCTGATCGTATTGTTCTGCGCTCCGTTGGTCGCGGAGATATTGTAAAGATAATACCCGACCTCCAGGTCCGACCCGGTATGGATGGTGATATCGATCCCGTCGAAGGTGATGTAGTCGCCACCGGCAATGACGATCCCGGCATCCCGCATTGCCGTCGATCCTGTAGCCCTGATCAACGGATTTGCGCCGGTGCCGGATTTCTGAAAAATGATCGGATCTGAAGATGTTCCGGTTGCCGTGATGATAGGACAGTCTTCAATCGTTACCAGTCCGGCATCCACCAGGAAGGTCACTCCCCCCGTGCCGACTCCAAAATCGTTCAGGGCCGAAATGGCAGCCGTAAACGAGGAATAATCTCCGCCGGAGGTTTTAATGGTTTTCGTCCCGGTCAGGGGTGGCACGGGTTCCTCCACCGTCACATAATCGAGCCATAAATCGGCACTGCCACGGCCAGCCGTTACTTCGAATGAGAATTTGGCGTTGGAAACTTTATAGGAAGCCGGGAGCGCTAAAACGATCCTGGTCCACAGTGCAAGCGAGCCGGTGAAAGAGTAGGTGTTTAGCAGGTTCCAGGTGGTTCCTCCGTCATAAGAACCATAAAGTTTAAATGACCCTGACCAGGAGGGGGCCGGATAGCAATAATAAAATGCGATCCGGGGATCGGCCGAAGCGGAAAGGTTGACCAGCGGCGTCTGGAGTTTGTCGACCTGCCCGGCCGTCGCAAGGAAGTCGTTGTAATGCGCTACGGCGCTTCCATTGGGGGCGCCTGCCGGCTTTGTGCCGGATCCGGTGGGCGTCCACGCACCTCCTGAATAGGTTGCTTTTTCCCATGCCCTGTTGGTTGTGCCGGTCCCATCGATATTGGTCCAGCCGGCCGGAGCGGACGGGGTACCGCTCCAGGTGCCTTCAAACGACTCCGTAAAATAGGTCTGACCGGACCCTGCAACGGTGGCCAGAACGCAACAAATCACGAGTGATAATTTCTGATACATACGGGTATTTTTTGAAAACTGAAAAGTCGGGTTTTGGGCAGACAATTCGCCTGCCGCCAGGGTTTCCCGGGGATCTGATGGGGAGAAGTTTCGCCGGAAGAGATCGCGGACAGCGAAACAGTAAGGGTGGTTGTTCATCCAGTTAGGTTAACCCGGAACTCAGGCAGCGAATTCAGGAAACCGGCAGATAAGGGGGTAAAAGTAGGAGAATCACGCCTAATATCCAACAGATTTCGAAAAAAAGTTAGGGTCGTGAGATGGTTACCGGGTTCGGCGCCCGGGTAACAGGTTAGCGAACGGACAGGGTGGCGGCAGCCCGGGTCCGGTCAGACAAGCCCCACGAACAGGGCCTGCACCAGTCCGATGAGGATCACCAGCAGCGCCATGAACACGAGGTGGATGCGGTAGGGGGTTTCGGGCCGTACGGTGGCTTCGGCGGGCTCTTTCAGGTACATGGCGATAACGGGCCGGAAATAGTAGGCCACGCTGACGGCCGAGCCGGCCAGGGCAACGACAACCAGCCAGATCCATCCCTGGGAGAGGGCGGTGGCGAAGAGGTAGTATTTGGCCATAAAGCCCGCCAGCGGGGGGATGCCGGTGAGCGACAGCATCGCAATGGTAAGGCTGAAGGCTTCGGCCGGGCTTTTCCGGGCCATGCCGTTCAGGGAGGTGAAGAGGTCGTTGCCGTGGGTTTCCCGCACGACGATCAGCACGCCGAACGCCAGCACGGTGGCCACCGAATAGCTGAGGGTATAAAGCAGCAGGGAACCCGCCGTGGCGGAGTTGAAGGCCACGATGGCCAGCATCATGTAGCCCGAATGGCTGATCCCCGAATAGGCGAGCATCCGTTTCAGTCCGGGCTGGTATACACCGGTCAGGTTGCCGAGGATGATGGTCAGCGCCGCCATAGCCGCCAGGGTGGTATCCCATACCCCGTGGATGCCCGGGAAGACATGGGCGAAGAACCGGTACAGCGCGGTGATGGCGGCGGTTTTCACCACGGTTTTGAGTGTCCCCGCCGTCCCTCCGAGCGAAG
>DAONFN010000264.1:3466-4867 GCA_035403625.1 Bacteroidales bacterium | reverse complement strand
ATCGTACTTCATATCGACCTGGTACACCCATCCTCCTCCGCCGAAGGCATGGGTATCGTACCTCCAGATCGGCACACCGGTCTTTCCTGACAGCGCTCTGACGGATTCATCTCCGCCGGTGGTGCCGATGATGACATCGTCGTACCCGTCGCCGTTGATGTCGGGTATGGTGCCGAGCGCATTTTCCTGGTAAACATTTCCCGAAGTGATCTCCGTTTCCCACAGCATGTCGGCTTCCACCGAGGAGTTTCCGTTCAGGCATCGAATTTTGTAATCCTCCGATGCGATCACCACATCGGGGATCCCGTCGCCGGTAATATCCTGGATCGGGCGGATCCCTTTCGGGCTGTTGTCGAAGCCCCCCGAAATAACGTACGTCCACAGGAGGCTTCCCAGCGGCCATACAGTGTCGAGGCCGGCACCCTGCAGGTGGATGATGAAGGGATTCTGGTCGGGATCGTTGGAGGCGATGCTCAGGGTGGAGGCAACAGGTCCTTCCTGGACCGGGTGGTACCAGAGTCCGATTTTCACGGTTTGCAGCGGCAGGATGGAGACCGGGAGGGTGACCGATGCATCGACCGTGAACTGCGGATCGCCGCTGTTGAGGCCTGTGATCACCAGGTTCTGGTTGCCGTTGTTGGTCACCGGGAGATACCACCGGGAATAGGCTCCCATCCTTCGTTCGCCCCAGTTGTGCAGGGTATCGGTGATGCTGATGTTGGGACCGTTGATCACCGCGTTGCCGGTAAAGGTGACGACCACGGAGGGATGGACCGGGTCGTTGCTGTTGATGGTGGCATCGGCATTCAGCGTTCCGGGCGAAAGCGGGCTGTAAGTAAAGGGGATGTTGATGGATCCACCGGGGGTGACGGTAGCCGGCATGGAGAGGCTGGTGGTCACCGGTCCGCCCACGATCTGGATGCTGTTGATCACGAGGTTGGCCGTTCCGGTATTCTGCACCTGGCAGTTCCAGGAGGCGGATCCGCCCACGGTGACATTGCCGAAGTTGTGGGAAGTCACCGGCACGTTGATGACCGGGGTGCCGGATCCGGCCAGGTCGATCTTGTACAGGGTGCTGCTGGCGCCCAGCGGGCCGGCGCAATACCAGAGGTAGGTGCCGTCGAACACGATTCCCGCCGGATTGGCAATCTGGGAAGCATGGCTTTCGAGTACGGTGCCGGAGGTGTTCACTTTGTAAATCATGTTGCCGTAATAATCGGCGATCCACAGGTCACTTCCCTGCAGGCAGATGTCCCAGGGCTGGTTGTTGGGCGGGACGAATTGCGAAAGTACGGTGCCTGCGCTGTTGATATGGTACACAATTCCCGGGTCGGGATAGTAGGTGCATACCCAGTAACTGCCGGCGTCGTAAGCGATCCCCGACATGTAGTGATTCGGGAG
>DAONFN010000264.1:0-3366 GCA_035403625.1 Bacteroidales bacterium | reverse complement strand
ATACCCAGTAACTGCCGGCGTCGTAAGCGATCCCCGACATGTAGTGATTCGGGAGTGTGATCGTTGAGACCTGGGCGCCCGACAGATTGAATTCCAGCGCGGTGGCGGGCTGGGAGGAGCTGGTGGGCTGGCTGATCGTGACGAGGTTGGGCCCTTTGTAGGTCAGCCCGTAGGCGTCGTCGAACGTTCCTGAGCACTGCAGGGAGTTGGTCCCTGCGGAAGGATTGAATTTATAGACATTGTTCCCGTTTGCCCCGTAGATCCCGAAATAGATGTACGTGCCGTCCCATGCCAGCCCCGAAGCTTTGCCCGGGATGGTGTAGGTGGCCACGATCGACCAGGAGGAGGGGGCGGAAGGCGATTGCGCCAGTACCACAGCCGGAATCATCCATGCGACCATGATCGCCATGAATCCGGCAACACACAACAATCTCTTCATATCTGATTGATTTATAAAGCTAAATGTGGATAATCCTGTTTTTCCCGTAAAGATAAGAAAATTTCAGGGCTCAATCCACAAAACGGAGTTTCCGGTGCCGTAATCGTTCTCTTCCCACAGGTGGTTGGCCGGATCGAGGATCCATTTGCCGTCGACGACGAACTTGTAAGTGTATTTTCCCGGCTTGAGATAGAGGGGAAACCACCAGGTCCCCTGGCGCAGTTCCATCCGATAGATGCTGCGGTTCCAGTTGTTGAAGCTGCCGGCCACGAACACCTTGTCGGCGTCGGTGTACTGGTCGAGCCGGAACCAGTAGGTGGGATCGACGATGAGAAGCGAGTTGGCGCCGTTGCCCGAACCAGCGGTGTATGGATTTTCGGGATCGGCGATCCATTTCCCGTCGACGATGAACTTATACTCGTAGTTACCCGGCGCCAGCACATAGGGAAGCACCCATCCTGCGCGGGTTTTGGTCATGGTCAGCTCCTCGTGGTTCCACCCGTTGAAATTGCCCGACAGCACCACCTTTGTCGCATCGGTGTGCCCCTTCAGGCTGAAGAACAGCGTGTCGCCAATACCCAGGAAGGAGTTCTCATTTCCCCTTCCGTCGGAACGGGTCACCTTGCATGCCGGGTCGAGGGTCCACCGGTTGTCGACAATGAACTTGTAGGCATGGGTGCCGTCGCGCAGATAAAGCGGCAGTTGCCATACCCCGTGGAATCGGATCAGCCTCAGCTCATCCGGTTTCCAGTTGTTGAAGCTGCCGGCCACCGCCACCTTTTTTGCATCCGAATACCCGGCCAGGCGGAAGGTGTAATTATAGCAGTAAAACACGTTGTTGAAGCCGCGGTAGGTATCGCTTTCCTTTAGTTTATTGAACGGATCGTTCACCCACCGGCCGTCGACAATGTACTTGTACGTGTACTTCCCCGGCCGGAGTTTGATCGTCACGGCCCATCCGGAGTCGGTGAAGGCCATCGGCGTCTGCATGGTGCTCCAGCCGTTGAAGGATCCGGAAAGGTACACCCGCCGGGCGCCCTTGTTCCCGGGAAGGAAGAAGCGGACGCGGTCGTTGCCCAACTGGAGGATGTTGCTCCGGGTGAGCCGGTTCACCCCGTAAGGTCCCGTTTCGGCGACTTCCGCCGCGCCATGCCGGATCCATTTGTCATCCAGCAGGATGACCCGGTCGCGGGGCGAAGTGGCCGGTTTTTCCTTTACCGGTTCGCGGATCAGCTCAACCCGGTTGTTGTCGATCCTGCGGGTGCTCCAGCTTCCCAGACTGTCGGTCCACTGTGGTTTCAGCCGGTAAGCCGCCGCGATGAGGGTACTGTCGAGGGCGAACCACTGGGAAACATCGCGGCGCTGCGAATCATTCCATCGCCGGTCGAGGGTAAAAATGAGTTTGCCCTCGTCGACCCGGCACACCTTTTTCAGGTCGAACGGGGCCTGTTGCGGTGAGGCGGGCAGCCATGCAAAAGCCAGCAGCAGTGGCAGGAACCATGCTTTCATTGCTTCACCTCCTTTCCCAGACAGATGCCCAACTCTTTTTTCACGGGGTTAATATACACTTTTCCTTTCATAAAAAAGTCATACCCGAGCATGCCGTCGATCGGGAAGCTGTATTTCCGGGCCATGTCGGAGAGGTCGCACAGGATCGTCTCCATCGGGGCCAGCGGGCGGTTCCCGATCACAAATTCATTGAGGGTGCCAAACAGCACTTCGCCCCTTCCCTGTCCCGACCCGCTGAGGCCCGACCGGCGCGTGATGCTCACGGCGCCCATGACTTTCTTGCCGGCATTGATGTTCAGCACATTCGATTCGGCTCCGGTATCGAGGCAGAAGTCGAGCAGTTTCCCGCCGATGGAAGCCTTTACGAACATCACATTCCGGTACACTTCGATGCGCTGGGTCACATCGTACCGGATGGGAGCCGGTTCGCTGTGCGGCCGGTTTCCGTCGCGGTCGAGCGTATAGAGCTGCAGTTCGTTCCCGGCGAGGTCGATCACCATTTCGAGGTCTTTGAGCTGGCTCATCCCGAAGAGGCCGAGGATCTTCACTCCCCGGCGGTTTTCGAGGTGCCCGAGAGGGATCACATCGGCCGCGATGCTCTTGAATTCCAGGTCGCTGATGGCCAGCGAGCGGACATGGAGCCGGCTCACGCCGGAGGTGGAACCCGTCACTCCTCCACCCTCTTCATCGGCCACGGGGATGGCGTTGCGGAAATAGGTCTGGTTGAGCACCAGTCCGGAGGCGCCGGTGTCGAGGATGAAGTTGCCAACCACGTTATCGATGGTACCTTCGAGCAGGAACAGCCGGCCGACCCGTTTGAGCGGGAGGGTGACACCGATGAATTTTCCTGTGGCGGCGACGATGGGAAGGGCGCGGAGCGTCATTTTCGCAAAGGGAAGCGGCATCCGGTGGTCAGGTGGAAGACCGGCAGTGACGGGGGTTTGGTGCATGTTCCAGGGTAGCAGCAGGAGCAGCAGGAGGATTCGGCAGATCCGGGCGTTCATGGGGAGAGGGACGAATGCGGGTGCAAGGTAAGAAAAAAGGTGACAGGGTAACAGGGTGACGGGAGTGACGGAGGTGACGGTTCAATTAAAAATGAAAAATTACGAATTACTGGAGACTGAGGACTGTGTACTGCCGACTGAGGACTGAAGACTGTGTCCCCCCCCCTTTCCCCCGCCGGTTTTTAAAATACCCCCAAAAAATCCGGGCAGAAAAGTTACCCGGATTTTTTTTGTTAAAGACTTATTATCCAATTCTATAACTTTTTTAACAGCCCGAATTTGTCCGATTTTCAGACAAATAACGTGCAAAAGTTTACTCTTGAATTTGACATTGTTATGTTGTATCTTTAGCATCATCAAATGAAGCTCCCCGCCGCAGAGCAGCGGGGTATCTTAAAACAGAGCCAACTGCTT
>DAONFN010000263.1:0-4868 GCA_035403625.1 Bacteroidales bacterium | reverse complement strand
TAAAGTTACTATACAATTTTGATATGTTATACGCAGGCAAAGATTTATTCGATTTACAAATGTATAAATACAAAATCTTAGGATTACCGGCGTCGGATTCAAGATTAAAGAATAATTTTGACGTGCGCTGGTAAGGGGAAAGACCGGATACCGGAAAAACCGAACAATAAATACCGATTCGATATGATGCCCGTTAAAAGATTCATTTGTTTTTTACTTTCAGGATCCATCCTTCTGGCGATGACCGGTGTGATGACATCCTGCAAAAAAAAGGAGGAAGCGCTTTCGACGCTGATCGTAAAGGTTATCTACAGCGGCGATCCCATGAGCAACGTACATGTTTTCACGGTGCCTTTCACGGCGGATGCCGTAACCGATATGTACGGCCTGACTAAAATAACCGGTGTGCCGGCCGGCGAATACGAAGTGTATGCGGAATCGGGAAATGTCACCGGAAAATCGATCCTAGTCGTCGGTCAGAACGAAGTTCAGAATGCCACGGTCGATATCAATTTTACCGGTCCCATCTCCTTTATTCCGGAAATCACCTTTATCCTTCCGGATCTTACCTGCTCTTACGCACCGGGCGATACGGTGAGATTCAGGGTAAAAGTGACGAATGCCAGAGAGGGCAGCCAGGTCACCTGGAACAGCGACCTCGACGGGCATCTTGCCTCCACTCCGATCAATGAAGAGGGCTTTAGTGATTTCACCACCCATACCCTGACCGCGGGTGAGCATGTGATCACGGCAAAAGCGGAAGGAAGGGAAGGATACAATGCGATCAAAGTCAAGCACATCTACATGAACGGGCCCCGGAAAGTCTATTTATATCCGCCCGAGATCCACGGGAGCATGGTAACCCTGACCTGGTCGAAGTACATGGATGATGATTTTTCTTACTACCAGGCCAACTGCCGGTTCAATCAATTTCCGGATGAACCCTTCACCGGCACGATTTCGACCGGCGCCATCTCAGGAAAATCAGACACCACCATCACCTTTCAGCTCCCCACTTCATTTTGTACGGCCCAGTTTTACATCATGGCCGGGAATACCAGCGGGCATTACAACATCAGCAACACCCGGGATGTTACACGCGATATCGGGCTGGTTTTCGAGGGGATTCCGGTTCAGATGATACAACACCCGCAAAAAAGCCGCATCTACCTGGTATTTTCCGATCACACCATCCTCTACGATTATGAGAATCGTACAACGGTTGCAACCTGCGACTTCGGAACGACATCCAAATTCATCGACCTGGGGGAAAATGGCAACGGGATCGAACTGTACCTTCCCGATCAGTCGCTGCTGAGAGTGCTCGACGGCAACACGCTGACCCTGAAAAAGGAGATCCCTTTTCCCCATGAACTGGTATCCGTGGTTTCCAGCGGACTGGGTTTCCTGATCTGCTCCCAGCGATCCGAGTCGGCGGATGTCAAACCCCTCCAGGTATATTCACTGTCGCAGCAATCGCTGGTGGCAGAGGGAGGAGAACCGCTCGACACCTATTACATGAAAAAGATCCCCGGCCGGAATGCCCTTGCCGCCTGCACGCGAAGAGGATTCAGCTCGGAGCTGGATTATTTTGAATACAATGAACAGGGGACGGTAACCCTGCATAACAATGTTTACAATGCCGGCGGAGGATTCAGCGTTGAAGTCATGGAAATGTCGCCCAACGGTGAGTATTTCTGCGTGGGCATCGACGGATATTTCAGAAAGACCGATCCTGACCTGACCAGTGTGGCCTATCTCAGCGACTCCGGGCAGACTTCCGATTTCGCATTCAACGACGCGGGGAATATTGCCTATGGCTGCTCCTCCGCTTCATCCCTTATTCATGAATACCACTACCCTTCCGGACAGGTGGAAGGTGAACACCTCGTTTATGGCAGCCCCCTGTTTATGGTTTGCCGCGGCAACACCTGTATCGTTGCTTCACAAACAGGGCACGGTTCAACCTGTTGCATTGAGACTGTGCATTTGTAAGAATACCCACCCAGCGATCGTCAACCCATGAAGCCCAACTCCCAACCCAGGAAGATCAAGAGCGGCGCCACCGTAAAATCGCCGGCACCGAAGAAACCCGTACCGCCAAAAATATCGCGCCGTAACGACCGGATGTGGGCCCTGGTGATCTTTCTCCTGGCCTTCGTCCTCTATGCCAACACCCTGCCGAATAAGTACCTGATGGATGATTTCAGCGTGGTGAGCGACAACTTCGTGGTCAAGCGCGGGGTGGAAGGAATCCCCACCATCCTGTCGACCCCCTACCGCTATGGTTTTAACCTGCTGAGCGACAACCTCTACCGCCCCCTCACCCTCGTGATGTTCGCCATCGAATGGCAGATCGCCCCCGACACGCCCGCACTCGGCCACTTCATGAACGTGCTGTTCTTCGCCTTCACCTCGGTGCTGCTCTTCTTCCTGTTCCGAAAGATCCTGCCTGGCAAAGCACTCGCGCCTGCGCTGATCGCCACGCTGTTGTGGGTCTTCCACCCCATCCATACGGAAGTCGTAGCCAATATCAAAAGCCGCGACGAGATCATGTCGGCCTTTTTCCTGTTTCTTTCCGTCCTGGCCTTCCTGCGATACCTTGAAACAAAGAAGCTACCGTACATAGCCGGGGCGATGACGTCCTACCTCCTGGGTTTCTTTTCCAAGGAAGGGGTGATCACGTTCCTGGTCCTTTTCCCGCTGATCGGCTGGTATTTCACGGATGCCGGATGGAAGCGCAGCCTGACCGCCTCGGCGCTGATGCTGATCCCGGCCGTTCTCTTCCTGATGATCCGGCAGAAGGTTTTGGCGACCTACGCGACCCCTTTCGTCCCCGGCATTGCGGACAACCTGCTCGTAGCCGCTCCCGGTTACCCTGCCCGGCTGGCCACCGCCATCCTCATCCTCGGGAAGTACCTGCTCTTGGCTGTCTTCCCCTACCAACTCGTCTCCGACTACTCCTACAACCAGATCCCCATCACCGGGTGGTCGTCGCCACTGGTATGGATCTCGTTTGTGGTATATGGCGCTGCGGTGGTGTGGTCGTTTATGAAGATCGGGAAACGCTCGGTGCCCGTCTTTGCCATACTCCTGTTCCTGGTCACCATGAGCATTGCCAGTAACCTGTTTACCCTGATCGGCACCTCGTTTGCCGAGCGGCTTCTCTTCCTCCCATCGGCCGGGCTATGCCTGCTGGCGGGCGTGATGCTGGTACGGATCCTTCCGGGAAAGGAGCGTGCGGCAGCGGGGTGGAAACAGGTTTTCACCGGGTTTCCCGTGGCATGGGCTATCACGGGCGTGATCCTTGCCTTTTTCACCGTGAAGACCGTGGCACGAAACGCCGAATGGCGCGACCAGTGGACCCTTTCGATGGCCGATGTGAAGCGTTCGCCCAACAGCGCCCACATGCGGTATTATGCCGGCATGGCCTACCGCGAGAAGGCCAAGGAGCAGGAAGACCCGGCGAAGTACAGCGAGATCATGAAACAGGCGATCGGCGAATTCCAGGCATGCGTGCAGATCCTGCCGGCCTTCACCGAAGGTTATGAACAACTGGGTCTTGCATGGTATCGGATGAAGAACACCGAAGAGGCGATCCGCAACTATGAGCAGGCGCTGAAGCTGAACCCCGGCAAAGCCCCTACCTACTCCAACCTGGGGATGATCTTCTTTGAACGGAAAGACTACGGCAAAGCGTTTGAACTCTATAAAAAAGCTACGGAACTCGACTCGAACTTCGCCGACGGATTTCTCAACCTCGGCAGCATGTATGGCATGCAAGGGAAGTACGAAGAGGCGGTAAAATGCTTCGAACGATCAATCCGGTTGAATCCCGATAATTTCAATACCTGGCATTTCCTGGGAATCACCTACCGTTCGCTGAACATGGAAGAAAAAGCGAAAGAGTGCCTGGCGAGGGCGGAGGAGTTGAAGGGAAGGAAGTGAGACAGGATTTACAAGTTACGATTTCACCACTCACCACTCACCACTCACCATGCCGCCGGTCATCCACCGCTATCCTGTTAAACACCCGTTGCTTCGGAAGCACATACGCTTTTTCTGGGAACTCCGGGCCGAACACATGCATCTCGACCACACGTTGATTCCCCAGCGGAATATCAACCTGCGGTTCAACCTGTGCGACACACCACATTTCATCCATGACGGGGATCGGGTCACCCGGCTGGAATCGTCCTATTTCCCCGGGTTGCAAGACCATTTCCGGCACCTCCATTTGCGTCTTGACGGCCGGGTGGAGGTACTCGGAGTGTGCTTTTCTCCCGCCGGCTTTTACCCGTTTGCCGGAATTCCCGTTTCGGAGTTTAAAAACCAGGTCCTGGGAGTCCGGGAGGTGGGCAACGGGATCCTGCATGCTCTGAGTGAAAGGCTCAGGGAAGCCGACGGAACGACGGCCCGCCTGCATATCCTTGAATCGGAACTGGAGATGCTGCTGGTACGGAACGAGGCTGAACCGGGAAATTTCACCCGCCTATTCAGCCGCCTGAAAACGGAGGATTCCGACCGGCAGATCGCAGGATTCTGCCGGGAAAACCGGATCACCCCCCGGACCCTCGAACGGATGTACAACAAATTCGTGGGACTTCCGGCCGGCACCTATGGAACCTTGAACCGTTTTCATTCCAGCATGAATCAATTGCTGCACAACGATTTTTCAAAGCTGTCGGATGTCGCCTTTGACAACGGGTATTTCGATCAGACTCATTTCATCCGCGACTTTCGCCGGTATACGGGCAACACCCCAAAAAATTTCGTGAAACAGAACAATTCTCTCCTGCAGATCGGGAAAATGGGATGAGTGTCGTTTTTGTACTATTTTACGGTTCAGCCCTTAAATAATTTTGTCT
>DAONFN010000262.1:0-4876 GCA_035403625.1 Bacteroidales bacterium | reverse complement strand
CTGCGGTGATGAGGACTTTTTTTTTACGGAGCGGCAGCGGGGTGTTAAAATGATCACGGATCACCCGAAAGATATCTTCGGGTTCTTCGAGCCTTCCCGGTCCGGAAAGTCCCGAGGCCAGTTCACCGGTACGCGGTTCGATGATCCGGTTACCGAACGAGCGAAGGATCCCGATGTTTGCCTGGGTGGACGGATGACCGTACATGTCGAGATCCATCGCCGGGGCAATGAACACGGGGCATTTGGCCGACAGATAGGCAGTAACGACGAAATTATCGGCGATACCGTGTGCCATCTTCCCAAGCGTGTTTGCGGTGACGGGAGCGAAGATCATGATATCGGCCCACCGGCCAAGCTCAACGTGGTTATTCCATTCACCGTCTCGGGCTTTGAAAGGTTCAACAATGACCGGATGCTGGGAAAGGGTAGCCAGGGTAAGGGGGGTAACAAAATCGCAGGCCACCGGTGTCATGATGACCTTGACCTCCGCACCCTCCCTGACCAGGAGCCGCACGAGCAGCGGAATCTTATAGGCGGCAATACTGCCGGTGATCCCGATGACGATTTTTTTCCCTTTCAGCATAACCCGCTATCAGGATTTTAGAAATCCTCAGGATGTTCTTTGTGCGGATTCCGGAAATAGATCTCGCTGTTGAGGTATTCGTGGATAGAGATCAGCGTAGGTTTCGGGAGTTGTTCGTAATATTTGGCAATCTCAATCTGCTCGCGGTTCTCAAAAACCTCTTCGAGGTTGTCAGTGGTGGTGGCGAATTCAGACAATTTCTGGTTCAGCTCCTCCTTGATTTCAAGGCCGATCTGGTTCGCCCTTTTTGACAGCACGGCTACTGTCTCATACATATTGTTTGTTCCGGTGGTGAAATCCTCGATATTCCGGGTCACAGCCGTTACATCCGTTTTAACCTTCTTATAATCCATGATCCAGTTGATAATTGAATATGTCTATGATTTTTCTTTATGATTTTTTTACGCCGGCACCGGTCAGTTCCAGGGCTTTTTGCGATTTGTCCTTCAGTTGTTTGGCCTCGTCAACATATTTGCTCGAGGGAAACTGGGTTACCAATTCATTGCATGAGGCAATGGTCTTGGTGTACCTTTCCTTCTGCTTTTCCTTGACACTCTGTTGAGCGTAATTATAATAGGATTTCGCAATGAGAAAAAGGATCTCTTCTTTGTGCGGCGAGTCGGGGAAATCTTTGATGATATTGTTGAACATCGTAATCGAGGCGGCAAAATCCTCCATGTGGTAAAACATCCTGGCGATGTTATAATCTTTCATTTCAAGCTTGACCCTCAGCTGGTCAATCAGATCGTTGCATTCGGAGACCCTTTTGCTCGTCGGATACGTGTTGGTAAACAACTGCAGGTCTTTGATCGCGTCGTAGGTAACCGTTTGGTCAAGGCTATATTCGGGGGAATTCAGGAAGTTACAGTAGGCGCTCATGAACATGCACTCTTCCGCCTCGTCGGTATTGGGATAGCCCGTTGAGTAACGTTTGAAATAATAGGAAGCCAGCGTATAGTCTTTCTGGTTATAATAACAATAAGCGGTATAGTACGCTATCTTCCGCGCTTTGTCGGTTGCGCGCATCAGTCCGCCGAGCTGGTCGAAAAGCTGCAGCGCCCTGGAGTAATCCTTTTCTTCGTAAAGTTTTACGGCGCCTTCGTATTTTTCATCCGCCGATCCGTTTTTCAGCAGTTTCTGGAATTTGCAGGAAGGGAGGATGAATAAAAGGCTGCAAGCCAGGATTAAAAAGCCCTTGGATTTCATGGTGCAAAAGTACAACATTCAGTCGAATAAACATAATATGAGCTAATGTAAACGAAACCACCGGATAAAAAGTATCCGAATTTTGGTACTTTTGCAGGCGGATTTTGAACTATTAACGCCTAAACATAACGACTGTGGATATTTTCGACAAAGTTGCAGGAAACATGGGGCCGTTAGGCCTTTACGCAGATCAGGGATTTGGTTATTTTTCTTTTCCCAAACTCGAGGGTGATATCTCCCCCCGGATGTTCTTCAGGGGCAAGCCAGTACTGGTTTGGAGCCTGAATAATTACCTGGGACTGGCCAACCACCCGGAGGTAAGGAAAGCGGATGCCGAAGCATCAGAAAGATTCGGTCTCGCAGCACCCATGGGAGCCCGCATGATGTCGGGACAAACGAAATATCATCAACAGCTGGAGCAGGAACTTGCTGATTTCGAGAAAAAAGAGGCCGCTTACCTGCTCAACTACGGGTACCCGGGTATGGTTTCGATCATTGACTCACTGCTCGACAGGCACGATGTGGTGGTCTATGATTCCGAATCGCATGCCTGTATCCTCGACGGGCTGAGGCTCCACATCGGGAAACGGTTCGTCTACCCGCACAATGATATGGACCGGTTTGAAGTGCAGATCAAGCATGCGCGTAAAGTGGCCGACGAATCCGGCGGGGGAATCCTGGTGATCACCGAAGGTGTGTTCGGGATGCCGGGCGATCTTGGGAACCTGAAAGGTATCCTCCAGTTCAAAGACAAGTACGGTTTCCGTCTGCTGGTCGACGATGCACATGGTTTCGGCACGATGGGCGTTTCCGGATGCGGCACCAGCCAGGAACAGGGGGTCATGGACGGGGTCGATGTCTATTTCGGCACATTCGCTAAGGCAATGGCCGGAATCGGTGCCTTTGTGGCTACCGAAAAAAGGATCATCAAGGCGCTGACCTACAAGATGCGGTCGCAGATCTATGCCAAATCCCTTCCCCTGCCCATGGTGGTTGGATCATTGAAACGTCTCGACATGATCCGGACGCATCCGGAACTCCGCGAGAAACTGTGGACGATCGTTAAAGCGCTTCAAACGGGTCTAAAAGAGAACGGTTTCAACATTGGGAAAACCCAATCGCCCGTGACGCCTGTATTTCTCAAGGGTGGCGCCCCTGAAGCCACCCAGGTGATCGCCGATCTGCGTGAGAATTTCGGGATATTCTGCTCGGTGGTCATTTACCCGGTGGTCCCCAAGGGAGTCATTATGCTCCGGCTGATCCCCACTGCCAGCCATACCCTCGAAGATGTCGACATCACCATCAAAGCCTTCGCCGAGGTCAGGAAGAACCTGGATGCAGGTAAATATGCTTCCGGCGTGATGCCCAATATGGCCGATAAGTTCTGAGCATGAAGGAACAGCGCCGGCCAACCCGGAGCAGAGGCTATACCGCCTACCGCAAGATCCGGTACCTTGCCAGGACAGGGTCGCTGTTCCGCCCGGGAAACAGTTCGGTTATCGCCTCCGACGGTCTGACGCGTTCCGGCTATCTCGTCATTGCGCTGAATTCACTTGTCTACTTCCTGATCGCATACCTGCTGGTATATACCCTGAACCTGTTCGTGATGGGGTATGCGGCTATGCTGTTCAATATCCCGGCGATCCTTTATTATTACGATGTCGATTACCTGATCCGGAGTATCGACTGGTCACCCGATTCGGTGATGGGGGTTTTCAGCAGCGGTCCCATCGTGATGTTCGTTCTCACCCTTTTTCTCCTGATCCTGTATAAATCGGTCGAAACGGAAAAAGGTATTTTGCGCCTGCTTGTCCTGTGGATGATCTTCCACACACTGACCCGAATCCTCGGCGAGATCCTGGCCGGGGCAATCCTGGGTAAAGGATTCGGATTCGTTATCCTCTACATCTTCCTGATGGATACCGGTAAGGTGGTGCTGACTATCCTCAGCCTTGCCGCCATGTATTATATTGGGACACGGATGACGAGAATTTCGCTGTTTACCGCCAACACTTATTTTAACAATCTGATTGGCAGACAAAAAAGCAAGTTTGTCTTATATCAGTTCCTGGTTCCTTTTATTTTAGGGGATTTGATCATACTGATGGTTAAAATGCCCATTTTCAACAGTTTCGACATGTCGGTCAATGCAGCCATGCTCCTGCTTCTCCTTCCGCTATTGATCCGGAGTTACCGAATTGAAGACATGTACTTTGATGAAGAAAAGCGAAGAATAGGGATACGGATGGTGGCTGCAATAACCCTGGTCGTCATGATTACTGCATTCCGGGTTCTTTTCGGGACCGGTATCCGGCTGTGATCCTATTTCCGGATCACCAGCTTGTCGCAGTAAATACGGTGTCCTGAATTGAATCGCACGAAATAGATACCGGCCGGCAGTTCCGGAAGCGAGATATCCACGGTCATTCCTTCTGAGAGATGGTCAATTCCCTGGGAATGAACGATTGAGCCCATCGTATTCATCACCTGAAGGGCACACGATGAACCGATCGGGGCTTCGGGCAGGATCAGCCTGAAATTGCCGTTGGAAGGATTCGGGAACACCAGGGTGGCACGCGTTGTTTTATCCTGGGCATCATAGGTAAGCGGCCTCAGCTGGACATCCAGGGATGTGGTCTGCCGGTCGGATACCGTGACATTGGGTATGGTTTTTGTAAAATACCCTGCTGCAGAGAAGGTTACGTCGTAAGTTCCTTCGAAAATCGGGCGGCAATAGTACCCGGTGGTAGGCCTTGACCAGACCTCAGAGAAATCCATGTCATGCCCCTGGATGAACACCCGTGCCGACACCGGAAGATCGGTCACCGTGTCCGTCACAATCCCGTTAAAACCGTAATGACTCTCGCGGATGTAATTCAGAAAAGAGCGGTAATTGTACTCCCAGTAATTTAATAACATACTAGCAGGCAACGTTTTAATCGCCGATATCTCAACGGTCACTTCACGGCAATGGTGATAGTAATTCATATAGTCCTGCCGGCCACCGTTGATCTCATACCAGGCATAACCATTGGTGACTCCATTCTGCATATCGTTGAAATAACCTGCAGGGCCGTATACATGCAC
>DAONFN010000261.1:0-4902 GCA_035403625.1 Bacteroidales bacterium | reverse complement strand
CTGTATCCTCCACGGCGGAAGGCTCGTTGTACTGCAAGATAATTGGGAATGCGGAATGGCTGATGCCGATATAGGGGAAGGGTAAATTCAGCCACCTGCGGAACAACGATCAGGTGTTCGCCCGATACCAGGGTTTGGCTGCACACCATCAGATCAACCGGCAGGTCACGCAGCCGGATCTCCGTGAGCACGGCCCCGAGAACCGTTGAAACCCCGTTATGCTCCCCAAAGGTATCCGTCACCCACAGCAACCTTTCCCTATTTCCCAGGTTATTTTGCTGATCCATCTTTCCTGCTCTGGTTATCCACCCAGATACGATCCTTGCTCACGGCTCAGCACAAGGTCATCGTCCCATCCCCCGGATTCCGTGTTTTTTTCGTTCGTGTTCCATTTTTTCCTTCCCTTCTGCACCGGCATAAAGAACATCCCGCGCAGCCGCTGAAGATGATCACGACGGTTGATCCCCGTATGTGAAATTTCTGTGTCATGCTTTCTTTTCATGAGCTTTTTTGGAGGCAAATTTCTGCTGAAAAAGCTCACATTTTCCTGATTTACGATAACTTAATGATTTATTAACAAACATTTAATGAGAACGTAATCTGCCGTTAACATTACCCGAACATGGGCGGGGTACTTTTGCAAAAAGAATATGAAACAGCACACTATCCCGAAACGCGAAGTCGACCTGGTCATTCTGTCGGATGTGCACCTTGGTACCTTCGGCTGCCATGCACGTGAACTTCTGCAGTACCTGCGGAGTATAAAACCTAAAACCCTCATCCTGAACGGCGACATTATCGATATCTGGCAATTCCGGAAAAGGTTCTTCCCGAAATCACACCTGATGGTGATCCGTCACCTGACCGGCCTGATCGCAAAAAATACACAGGTGGTCTATGTCACCGGGAACCATGATGAGTTATTGAGAAAGTTCGTAAAGTTCAGAATGGGGTCGTTCCGGCTGGTCAATAAATTGCTCCTCGAACTGGACGGTAAAAAGGCGTGGATCTTCCATGGCGACGTATTCGATGTCACCATGCAGTACAGCAAATGGCTGGCCCGGTTGGGTTCGTTCGGGTATTCAATTCTGATCCTGCTGAATAGTTTTATCAATTTTTTACTGAGATTGGCCGGCCGGCCGAAGATCTCCTTTTCACGAAAGATCAAACACAGCGTAAAAAAGGCGGTCTCCTATATTAACCAGTTCGAAGAAACGGCGGCCAGTATTGCGATCTCCAACGGGTACGACTTTGTGATCTGCGGCCACATTCACCAGCCCGAGATCCGGACGATCAGCAACGCCAATGGATCGGTGGTATACATGAATTCGGGCGACTGGGTGGAAAACCTCTCCTCGCTCGAATACAACAAAGGTGAATGGAAGATCTACAATTTCCGCGACGACCTGTTCGTGCAGGCGTTCAACCGGTCGTCCAGCCTCGAAAAGCCGCCCAGCCACAAAGAAACCTTCGAGCAGCTGATGAAGGAATTGATCCCGGACGAGTCACCGGGGATTACTGCAGGTAACTCCCGAAAAAGATCAGGGCGCCGCCCACAAGTTTTACAAACGGACAGACCTGCAGCGGTTTGAAGGAGGTGATGGCTCCCGTGATCAGGGTCCAGGTTGCCATAACGGCCAGCATGGCGGCGGAAGCACGGAACACGATATGACGGGTCTCATCCGTTCCTCCCGACGATTGATAAACGGCCAGTACCAGCGACCCGATGAAAATCAGCGTGATCCCTTCGAGAACCCACTCCATAAAAAGGATTTCACGCGACTCCCAGTTCTTTCTTTCAATGGCATCGCGCAGCTTTTTAGTCGGGAAAACATGATAGATTCCCCAGGCAATGGTGAGTGCCGCGCCCGGATAGATCAGATAATCGCTCAGCATAGGTTGCTTGTTAAAGAACAAAGGTAAGCCATTCACCACCGGTACCATCTATTCGCCCTGTTACCAAATTGTTAATTTTTATCCCGTCTGCCTCCCCCGACCCGTAAAACCCACCCAGTGTCCTTATATGTTGTATTTTTGATCTTTGATCTTTGATCTTTGATTTTTATGTTCACCCCCGTCACTTCCCTATTCGGTATCGAGCATCCCATCATCCAGGGCGGCATGATCTGGTGCAGCGGCTGGCGGCTGGCAGCGGCCGTCTCCGAGGCCGGCGGACTCGGGCTCATCGGGGCCGGGTCGATGCCTTCCGCGCTGCTCGAGGAACATATCATCAAATGCAGGGCCGCTACCGGTAAACCTTTTGGGGTCAATGTCCCCCTGCTGTTCTCCAGGGTTGAGGAACAATTTGAGGTCATTATCCGGCAGGGAGTAAAGATCGTGTTCACCTCAGCCGGAAACCCGGCCGTTTGGACACCCCGGCTGAAGGAACAAGGCATTACGGTTGCGCATGTGGTGGCCGGGGTGCGTGCTGCGCAGAAGTGCGCGGAATCGGGAGTCGATGCGATCGTGGCCGAAGGATTTGAAGCGGGAGGACATAACGGGAAAGAGGAAACCACCACCCTCACCCTGATCCCCCTGGTCCGGCGGGTAACCTCCCTCCCCCTCATCGCCGCGGGGGGAATCGCCACCGGCCGGGTGATGCTGGCCGCCATGGCCCTCGGAGCCGACGGAGTCCAGGTGGGAAGCCGGTTCGCCGCCTCTGAAGAGTCATCGGCTCATCCCGAATTCAAGCGTAAAATCGTGGAGGCCGGCGACGGAAGCACCTTCCTGATGTTGAAAAAACTGATGCCGGTCAGGCTCCTTCGAAACGATTTTGCCCGGAAGGTGGAGGAGGCGGAAGCCTCAGGCGCCACGCGCGAAATGCTAGCGGAACTCCTGGGCAAAGGCAGGAACCGGCTCGGGATGTTCGAAGGCGACACCGCCGAAGGAGAACTTGAGATTGGCCAGGCAGCCGCCCTGATCGACCGGATCCTCCCCGCCGCCGTCATCATAAGGGAGATGCTCAACGAATACCAGGCAGCGAAAGCCGCTCTTCCCGGTTAACCCGGTCCGTACTGTTCCAGCGCCTTGCGGTAGATCTTCTGCATCTCTTTTTTCAGGGCAGCCGGAGCCAGGATCTTTACCCGTTCTCCATACGAGAGAAGTTCCATCTTCAGATCATAGGTGATGCATAAGCGAAGCCGGATGCGAAGTTCCTTTGCATCATCGCGGATCACCTCCTGGGATTCGTGCAACGGGTAACTCTTGACGAACTTCCCTTGTTCCCGGCCGAAGGAAAGGATGATCTCCTCCGGCGGACTGTCATCGGGGTTGATCACGCCGAAACTGAACCGGAAAAGACCATTGAGGTCGAGACCGGCGGGATAATCGAACCGGGCCGCCGTCGCCGAGAACCCGAGCACGCGGTCGAGCCCGAAGGTCTTGATCCGGCTGTCACCCGTCTCCCGCGCCAGGAGATACCACCGGCCGTGCGACTCTTTCAGGGCATAGGGTTCCACGCGGCGTTCCGAAGGGGCGTCGTCGTCGAATTTCTGATGCCGGAGGAGGATCACGGTCCGGTTGCGGATGGCGTGGAGAAGTCCGTGGAAGTGGTGGGTCCCCATGGCTTTCCTTTTTTCGAAAAACATGTACTGCGCCACATCCGATGCCATCTTCAGCGAATTGATGGTGTCGATCGTCTCCAGCATGCGGTTGTTCAGGTCGTTCTGCGGTTCCTCGGCAATATAATAAACCCTGCCTGAGAAATCATACCGGATATCGACCCGGAAGAGTTCCCGGATTTCGTTCAGGTCGCGCTGGAACGTGCGGATGGAGACCGACGCCTGCCGGTCGTACCGTTCCGATTCCTCCGCCAGGTAATCCCGGATATCCTCAAAAGTCGCCTCGCCGCTGCGGCGGAGCTTTTTAATGATGGTAAGATACCGGAAGAGATAATCCTGCTTGGACATGATCGTGTTCGCCGACCGGTAAAATTACCAATTTCAGCGTGCGGGAGGGATGTTCCCCCTGTTTTTTCCAGATCAACTCGTGTTCATCATAATACCATTCCTCCTCCTCCCGGTAATTCACCTCGTTCCAGTCGATCGCCCGGCCGGTGATCATGTCGAGGATCTCGTAGAAACAGCCGGAGGCCTGGCCGGTACGAACGGCTTCCTCGATCGAATTCTCAAAGTACGTAAGGGTTTCGCGGGGAAGTCCTTCGCCCGCCTCGCTGCGGGTGTTGTAGTAAATTGTCAGAAGCACCATATAAATTGTCGTTTTTCGGTTTCTTTTTTGTCGTTCCTTCCTTCACCGCATCGTCGCTATGACGTGATGAAGCTTTCAAGGACAAAAATAGAATCCGACAACGACAAGATATGACGCGGTCAAAAAGACCTGATAGCCCTTACGTAGCAGTAATCGTACTTCGCCCGGCCGTAGTTGTAACCCCACTCAAAGCTTTCGCTGAAGGCAGTCCCGCCGTCATTTTCCGAGGAACTCCAGTAGAAACTGGGAACCATATTGCCGATAATGTCTCGCTGGTTGTACATTTCAACCAGTTCGTCGCGCGAAGGCAGGTACCAGTCGCTATATCCATTCAGTTCCAGTTCGTCGCATTCACGCGCAGCCCCCATGTCCAAACATCCCGCTACGATGGTGGTGGTGTTGGCTTGTCCGGTACCCCATAACGTGGAAGTGCCGGGGATGGAGAAGGGGTAGCATCCCCAGGGCTGCATGGGCTGATCGTTGGCCGCGGCAATCAATCCATGCTGGCCGGTCGCGTCGAGGTAGAAGATGATGCCTCCGCCGTATCCCTCACCGAGAAAATGCGCGCCATTCAAGGATTTCCATCCTTCATTCGAACGATAAACAATCCCATGAATGGTCGTGTTATAGATCAGAAGCCCTTCCGGAGGTGACGGAATGGTCAGCATCTGTACGGTCGTCATGCGTGGCGGCAGA
>DAONFN010000260.1:0-4911 GCA_035403625.1 Bacteroidales bacterium | reverse complement strand
CATTACAGAATATTCAGGATCTGAATCTCTTTGTCAGGTTTCTCGGTCTGTGCGCCGGAAGAGTGGGTCAGCTGCTGGACCTGACCTCCCTTGCAAATGATTGCGGAGTCAGCCACAACACGGTCAAAGCCTGGATCTCCGTCCTGGAAGCCAGTTATATTGTGTTCCTTCTGCAGCCGCATCATCGCAATTTCAATAAACGCCTTATAAAAAGACCAAAAATCTATTTTTATGATACCGGACTGTGCTGTTCCCTTTTAAGAATTGAGAATCAGAACCAGTTGAATAACCATTATCTCAAAGGCGCCCTCTTTGAGAATCTGATCCTCGCCGAACTTTTAAAACGACGCTATAACAAAGGACAAGCCTCCAATATCTATTTCTGGAGAGATCACCGGGGAATGGAAATCGATCTCATCATAGAGAATGCAGATGGCCTTACCCCGGTTGAGATCAAGTCTGCCAGGACATGGAACAGCGATTTTTTCCTGAGTCTGGAGAAATGGAACAGACTTTCCGGCAATTTACCGGAAAACACCCATGTAGTTTACGGAGGAGATGAATCGGTTCAAACCTCTTCGGGTATGCTGCATTCATGGAAATCACTGGATTTTATTGTGTGACAGGTAACGAAAGAACGTGAATGAAAACCAATACAAGCATTTCACAGGCATGGATGAATCATCATCCATCTTTAAAACAGACCAACATCGATCATTATTACATCGGACTTTGTATCCGGGTTCGGGATATTCTCAAGGGGAAAGAATTCAGGATACTGTTTGACAACTTTGATCATATTGACCGGGCCGAATTGGCAGCATTCCTGGTTTGCTATTTTGAAGATGTCATCTCGGATCTGGGATTGTGGCGTGCATTCAGGAACGAGCACCAGCGGTTGTACGGAAAGCACCTGCCCTTTTACAACATCACGGATGACTATTATGAGGATGAGATAAATTTCGCCGATGTGGCTTTTCTTATATGGTACTATCTTACCTGTAAACAGGATCCCGAAACCAGCGAGGATAGCAGATGCCTTCTGAATCCGGAAACCCCGGCAATCCTCCTGATGACGGAGATGGTCTTTGAGATTTTTGAAGAACAGTATGAATTTGCAGTCGAAAACACAGCTCTCAGAGAGTTCATCCAGATCCCCGGAGATGTGGATGATTTTTATGATGTACGGTACCGTATTCAGTGGTTACTTACCAATTCCTACCTGTTCCACTTCATGTCGGATCTGCTGATACTCCGCAGTAAAAGCACCCTGGATAAATACAAGGATTGGCCACCTGAACAAACGGTGTCTCTGTTAAATGAACTCAAGGATGGGATAACCCTGTCTGAAAACACACATCTGTTGGCGTATAAGGGCCATGAGTGGTATGCAGAGATTCTTGGGCGGCAGCACCCACTGTATAAGCCACTGAAAGCCATAGGGAGAAAACGCAGCGGGAACCTGGTTTATACCGGTAAAAGTGACAAATATATCCACTTTGAACATCCGCCCACGGGGAGAAGAATAGATATCACCCGGCGATCACTCGAAGATATGGACCCGCATATTTTACCGGGAACGGTTGTCACCATAGGATTTGTGAAATGGATGGAAGAATGGTGGTTTTCGGGGATGATGGCAATATGGGGCAAAAGCAAGGATTTTTTTGAAAAAGACAACAGCATCGAATCTGCCTCTCTCTTCAGTGATGAGAACGAGGATTGGAAACAGACCACAGATGAACAATTTGAGCTCTTTCTAAAATATAATCATGGCCGGCCTGTCGCCTTTTTCGATTCCTTCTTCGAGGCTAATAATTTTATCAGGGAGTTCATGCTTCAATGGAACTTCGAGATGAGGAAGAAACTCAACCAGCAGGGAGATGAAAAGGTCCCTCCGTTCCTTCCCCGGGAGGTTCCCCCATCCATCCGCGAACGCTCCCAGGATGACTGTCTTGTATTTTTCAATAAGGATGCCGGGATTGAATTTTTAACACATATGTGTCCGGTGATCCCGGATGAACAGAATAAATTGTACAAAGGCAGTATTGATCCTGCATTACCCATGCACCTGGTGATGGCCAATGAGTGCAGTTGCGGATTTGTTCATTTCTCGCTCGATCAATACGGATTCAGGAAGTACCTCTTGTTCCCAGGCGAAAAGAATGCACGACTTGTACCGGATAATCTGGATTTCCTTCTCCGCTTATACAAGAGGTACGGGTATTTCCCCGAACCGCAGGTTCATATGGTTGATTCAAAACGGTTCAGATAAAGGGGTATCGGAAACGTTACCTTGTTCGTCTACATTGACCGAACTTTCGAGGAACCACGCGTCTCGCGAATTCCGCGCTACTTTTTCTTCTTTTTATGTCCGTCGAACCGGTCGAAGTTTCCGGCCCCGTGACCCCGCTTCTTTTTAAAATCGCGGTTATCGCCGGGTTTTCCTTTGCTTTTGAAGAAACGGCGTTCGTGTACCGCCACCGTTGCCTCGCCTTTGGCGATCTCTGCAGAGAGATCCTTACCATTCATTTCAATGTCACCCAGGGTTTTAACCAGAAAATCGGCATATTCTGCATCGACTTCGAAAACGGTCTGGCTCCGGCCCAGGGTGATCTCCCCGATCCGGATCCGGTGGCCCGGGCTGCACATATTGACCAGTTCGATCAGGTCGCCGGGATAGAGTCCGTCGGCTTTTCCGGCCCGGATCTCGATCCGGGCAAAGGAGGTCACTTCCTTCCTCCCCTTCCCTTTACCGCTTTCGCGAGCGGACTGGCCTCCCTTTTCCTCCTGCACGTTGATGTCCTTCGCGTCACGGTAATAGTCGAGGAACCGGTTGAATTCGAGCGCGACAAAGCGCTTGATGACATCCTCCTTTTCCAGCCACTCGAGCTTGCGGTAGATGACCGGCAGGTAAGGATCGATCTCCGAATGCTCGATCTCCACGTTCTCCATTTTATGGATCATGTGGAAGAGCTGCTTCTCGCAGATCTCGCGCCCGCCCGGGACTTTCGCCGCCACAAAGGGCTTGTTGATCAGCTTTTCGATCTTGCGGATCAGGTGCTTCTCCTTCAGGTTGATGATGGCAATGGAGGTGCCCGCCTTACCCGCCCGGCCGGTCCTTCCGCTGCGGTGCGTATACGCCGAGAGATCGTCAGGCAGGGCATAGTTGATGATGTGCGTGAGGTCGTCGACATCGAGTCCGCGGGCCGCCACGTCGGTGGCTACGAGCAGTTGCAGGTGCCGGATGCGGAACTTCTGCATGACGCTGTCGCGCTGCACCTGCGAAAGGTCGCCGTGCAAGGCCTCGGCGTTGTAACCGTCGGCGATCAGTTTGTCGGCGACCTCCTGGGTGTCGGTCCGGGTGCGGCAGAAGATGATCCCGTAAATGGAGGGGTAGAAATCCACGATCCGTTTCAGGGCCGTGTATTTGTCCCGCGCATGCACCGTATAATACTGGTGTTTGATATTTTCCGCGCCGGCGTTCCGGCTGCCGATGGTGACCTCCACCGGGTTGTGCATGTATTTTTTGGCGATCACCCCCACCTCTTCGGGCATGGTAGCCGAAAACAACAGGGTGCTCCGGTCTTCCGGCACCGCCGCCAGGATCTCATCGATGCTCTCGAGAAAGCCCATTTTCAGCATTTCATCGGCTTCATCCAGCACGACAGTCCGGATCTCACTCAGTTTCACCGCCCTCCGGTGCATCAGGTCGATCAGCCGTCCGGGGGTCGCCACCACGATCTGCACCCCGCGCTTCAGGGCTTTGATCTGGTTCTCGATGCTGGCCCCCCCATAAACGGAGAGTATATGCACATCCTTCATGTGGGCGGCAAAATCGTTGATATCGCCGGCAATCTGGACACACAACTCCCGGGTCGGACTCAGGATCAGGGCCTGCGGCAGATGAACCTGTGTATCCGTTTGCTGGAGCAACGGCAACCCGTAGGCGGCAGTTTTCCCGGTGCCCGTCTGGGCGAGCGCCAGGATATCCGTCTTTCCGCCCAGCAACAGGGGTATTACCTTCTCCTGCACCGGCATGGGGACCTCAAACCCGAGATCCGAAAGGGCCGGCAGGATTTCCCTGCCGACGCCCAATTCCTCAAATGTGATCATTCTCCTGGTTTTTACCGGACGACTCTTACGTCGACGGCATTCAGCCCTTTTTTACCCTTTTGTACTTCGAACTCAACTTCGTCATTCTCGCGAATGGTGCCGTGAACATCGGATTTGTGCACGAAGATCTCTTCGCCGGTATCGGCCATTTTAATAAATCCGAATCCCCGTACGTCATTGAAAAATTTAACAGTTCCTGTTTTCATTTGATTTTGTCTTAATTATATCCCCTCTGGATCACACACTGGTTAGGATCAGGAAAAGGGGTGTGTCCTGACAACCTGTATCTCCCTGCGAATCTCCTTATGGATATCGGCAAGATATTTTTTTTCTTCCTCTGAGCAGAAGGAAAGCGCAGTTCCGGCGGCTCCGGCCCGGCCGGTACGACCGATGCGGTGCACATAGGTGGCCGGTTCCTGCGGAATCTCATAATTGATCACATGGCTGAGGCTTTCGATGTCGATGCCGCGGGATACCACGTCGGTGGCGACCAGCACGCGGATCGCGCCATTACGGAAGCCATTCAGGCTCCGTTCGCGGTTGTTCTGCGATTTGTCACCGTGAATCGCTTCGGCTGCAATACCGTTCTTCTTCAGATCCCGCGCCACGCGGTCGGCTCCATGCTTGGTCCGGGTAAACACCAGGGCATGGCCGATGCCGGAGTCGTTGATCACATGTTTCAGCAAACCCCGCTTGTCTTCCTTGCGGACGTAATAGACCGATTGCCGGATCAGGACGGGAATATCCACTTCGGGCGTGACCGAAACCATGACCGGAGCTGAAAGGATCGAACCG
>DAONFN010000259.1:0-4929 GCA_035403625.1 Bacteroidales bacterium | reverse complement strand
GGTGCCGCTGGACGATTCGGTCAAACTAACGATCACCAGCCTGAAAAACTGCAAACCTTTGGTCAGCATTTACACGGATTCGACCGGATACTTCAGCACCAACCTTCCACCTTTCAAATATATCGTCGTACCGGCCGATATCAGCTACCAGGACACCCTGATCCGTTTTCCGTCCAAACTGGTCGACCTTCAATCGCGGGACACGGTGCAGGATTTTATTTATCACAGTCCGCCGGTCATCTTCGTCAGCGGGTTCGCACCCTATACCAACAGCCATGGCTGGACCATCCTGGAGCAGTTCAAGCCCTATACGCTTGGGATCGATGTGTACGAACCTTACATAGACCCTGCGGGCGATACCATCCTGTGCCGGGTGAACACGGGGGAAATCTTGATCTTTGACGACCTTAGTGACATGGGCCAGGATACCCTGGCGCTTGGGAACAGCACCACCCACTATGCCTTCCACGCCGGGTTGCCCAACATCATGGGAGGCGGCGATCATCCCTACCAGAAACGCCTGGAGATCCAATTCATCAAGGAAGGGAAGACGATCCGGTACGATAAGTGGGTGTACATCGTGGGTCAGCGGCCGAGGAAAGCCGCCTTTACAACCACGACGCCCGAGATACCGTTGCTGATCCTCCGGGACCCGCCGGGGGATGAAAGCTCCAGCTATTTCTCGCAGACCACGGAGGTGTCGCAGGCCATCAGTTTCGCGATGAAGCATGAAACCAGCTCAGGTGACTATCTCAAAGTGTCGCTTGGCGTCGATTTTGAATTCCAGACGGGGTTCATGTTCTCGACCGGCACGAAGATCGATGTCACCTTAGATTTCACAGCAGGGGTCAACATGACCATGTCACAGAATTCGGTCACGGAAAACCAGCTGACCATGTCCACCACGCAATCCTTCAACACCTCCGATGATGAGGCTTTCATCGGCCAGCCCGGGGATGTTTACGTAGGGGGAGCCATGAACCTGTTGTACGGGATAACGGACATTCTTTCCATCACCGATACCATCGTAACGGTCCGTCAGGATATCATTGTCGCGCCGAAAGGGTTCGCCACGACGTACATCTACACCGAATACCAGATCGTCAACAACATCATCCCCTCCCTGTACATGATCGGCGATGCGGCTTCTGCACACCGGTGGGAATCGTTCCTGGCAAGGAACCAGGCGCTGAAAGACGACGCTGAATATGTAGAGGACCTTTCGGTGTCGGGGGGCGCCGGCTATTCCTATTCGCGTACGATGACCAAATCAAGCACCCAAACCCAGGAGTTCGAGTTATTGGTGGATGAAAAACTGGCCGTCGACGCCGGGCTCACGATCAACGGGCTGGGCATAACCGGAGGCGCGTACATCTCCACTTCATATACCAACGGAGAATCCCTGACCAACAGTACCGTAAACTCTACGACCACGGGTTTCGAACTGAAGGATTCCGACCCGGGCGACATGATCGCCCTTTCCGTCAAGCGGGACAAAGTCTATGGTACGCCTGTGTTTGTTACCAAATCCGGAGTCACCTCCTGTCCCCATGAACCCGGAACCTCGTCCCGCGAGCTTTGCACCCTTTCGCCGCAAAGTCAGTCACAATCGGGGATCAGCCCCTCGTCGGCGGCCACCTTTACGCTGAGCCTGAATAACATGAGCGAAACCAACGAAGCGCGGAATTACGTGCTGCAGGTGGTCAATGCGAGCAATCCGCACGGGGCGGTGATCATGGTTGCCGGTCAGCCGCTTTCGCAACCGGTCACCTATACGTTGCAGCCGTACGTTGCCCTGCCGGTCACGCTGAATGTCACGATGCCGCCGGCGAGCCAGGTGTATGATTTCACCGGGATCCAGATCCGGCTGCGGTCGGACTGCGACGAATCGGTCGATGACACCGCCACCCTTGACGTCCATTTCACCCCCCCGTGTTCACCGGTTTCCATCTTCTCTCCCGGGAAGAACTGGGTATTGAACCAGGCCGGCAACGGCATACTCCCGGTAACGATAACAGGATACCAGCTCACCAATCCGCAACTGCAGGAGATCAGCCTTGAGTTTTCCTCCAATTCCGGAAACACCTGGATTGCCTTTTTCTCCAAGCCCAAGGACTCCATTCATACTAATTCGGTTCTGGTCAACTGGGATGTATCCGGGTATGACGACGGACCTTACCTGCTTCGGGCGGTGTCAACCTGTACCGGCAATGTCAAAAACTATTCGGAGGTGCTTCCAGGCACAATCGACATCACACCTCCGCAGGTCTTCGGGTTGCCGCAGCCTGCCGACGGAATACTGTCACCCGGCGATGAGATCTCCTTTACCTTCAGCGAATCCCTGAGCCGCGCTTCCGTCACCATCAACACCTGCAAGCTCGTGGACGCCCTGACCGGGATCCAGGTGGATGCCAGCGTGCAGTACAACGAAAGCACCCGCAAGATCCTCTTCACCATCAGCCCCGGGCTAAGCTATTTCATCGAAAACCGTTACCTGGTGTCGCACATCAACGGTGTGACCGATCTTAACGGAAACGTGGCCGTCAATGCGAGCTGGACATTTCTGGTTGACCAGGGGCCGCTGCACTGGATCCCCGACAATTTCGAGTTCAACGTAACGAGTGCGGGAACCTTTAATTTCACTTCCAGCCTTAGAAACACCTCAGCCGGGCTGGTCCCCTATTCCGTGCTTACCCCCTCCACCCTATCCGCTGTGCCAAATAACGGAAACCTTGGAGCCTCGGGAGGCCAGGTCAACGTGAACTTTTCCACCCAGACCGTGGTGCCCGGAGACCCGCACTATGACACCATTTTTGCCAGTACACTCGGATTCCCGGAAGAGAAGGTGTACCTCTCTTTCTATACCCCCAATTTCTTCCATCTCGGTGTCGGCCCGGCCGAACAGAATGTGTCTGCAGAAGCCGGTACCGCGCTTTTCCAGGTGAACTCGAACATCGCCTGGTCGGTGGAGGGCAACGCCTCGTGGCTGACTGTGTCCCCGCGGATCGGCTATTACAACGACACGGTATTTGTGAGTTACACGGAGAATACTACGGGGCTCGACAGGGTTGCTGCGATCACGGTCGTGGGTGAAGGCGTCCCGGTCGATACCGTGGTCACCCTCATCCAGTCGGGCATCCCTTCAACTCTCAACCTGTCGGGGCACATCGTTCCGGGCGGGAACACCGAATGCTACAAAGCGATGCAGACGATCACCGTGCAGAATTTCACCGTGGAAAGCGGGGCCTCGGTCAACATGATTGCCGGGAGCAACATCCGCCTGATGCCGGTCACCTGGTCGAAAAGCGGCTCGCATTACCACGGCTGGATTTCGATGCTCGATCCATGCGGGAGCCTGCCACCGGCCATGGTGGTTTCCCAACCGGATGCCGGGCTGGCCGTTGGGGAGGTTCGCACTCCCGGCCGGTTTTTCCGGGTGTTCCCGAATCCCACCACGGGTAATTTTACGCTGGAGATGACGGGCGCTGACGACGGACCGGCCATCCGGGTGAACATCTACGGAATGCAGGGAGAAAGGATCCTTTCCACGGAACTGCCATCCCAAGCCAGGTACCACTTCAGCCTCGTTAACCGTGCTCCGGGCCTCTACCTGGTGCAGGTTGTCAGCGGCCGGGAATCCGGCGTGGTGAGGGTGATCAGGCAGTGAGCCGTGCGTGTTGCGGTGGACGCTGTATAAACTGTCGCCGTACTTACGACCTGCGTCAACGGCCGCACCATTGAAAAAATAATTATCAACCCGCGCGATCCGATCAATCAGGGTTTTGTACCTTTACACAGCCCGTCGCAATCCGGCAGGGGGGAAAGATTTTCAGTTTTGAAAGGTAGCAGTCTGATATGGTTGATAATCGTTACGGTTTTCATGGTAACCGTACAGAACGTGTTTTCCCAATGCATCATTGCCGACAGTGCCTCTCCTATCTGCCTGGGCGGATCCGCTCCCTTGCACGTTACCCTGCAACCCGGATGCATGAACGGGACCGACAGTTACTCCTTCGAGGTCATCCCTTTCGACACCATTCCCCTGGTAAACGATTCTGCCGTCGATCCCGAATTCAAAGGCAATACAGGGGCGCTTAATCCCAATCACGATGATGTATGGGCCGGTCCCTACCCGATCGGGTTTGAATTCTGCTTCCTCAACAATGTCTTTACGCAGTATTGGGTAGGTTCGAACGGCTGGATCAGTTTTACCGATCCGCTTAACAAGGGGTGGACCACGTACACGCCCTTCAGTATCCCCAGCACCAACTCGGACGTGCCCAAGAATGCCATCTTCGCCCCATACCAGGATTGGTACCCCACCAATACAAGTCCGCCGAACAGCGGGGCAAACAATGTTTTTCATCACATAATTTCCAATCCGCCCGGCAACAGCAAACTGATTGTTTACTGGAATAAATGCCCGATGTACTCCTGCACCTCCAACCTGGGGACATTCCAGATCGTGCTGAACCAGTCGGACTTCTCGATCGAGAACAACATCACCATGAAACCCGAGTGCTCTTTTCAGGGGAATTCAGCCACCCAGGGGGTTCACAATTCCGACGGAACGAACGCTTTTACGGTGTTCAACCGCAACGCCAGTTCCTGGCACACCTCCGATGAAAGCACACGATTCGTACCCAACGGAATCACCTGGTACAAGGGCAGCCTTTCCGGCCCGGTCGCCGGGTACGGTCCGTCGATCGTCGTAAATCCAACTATAACGACCAAATATTTCGCGGAGATCCAGACCTGTACCGGATCCACGCAGAGTACCTGGGTCAGGGTGGTGGTGATCCCGCCGCCGGTCATCACCGGGCCGGCCAACCCATGTTTCAACTCGGTTCAGAAATACACCACGGCACCCGGAATGACGGGGTACGCATGGAGTGTGACCGGCGGAACTGTAATCAGCGGAGGCACCGC
>DAONFN010000258.1:0-4929 GCA_035403625.1 Bacteroidales bacterium | reverse complement strand
GTTGGTCGCGTGGTGGGCGCGAATCCTGGCGGGGAGGTTTGGAAGATTCGGCAGGGGCCGGGGTTTCTTTGGCTGCGGGGGTTGCAGGTTGCTCAACCAGTTTAGCAGGCTCGGAGAGTTCACGCTGTTCGCCAGGCTTGTTCCCCTGGTCCTTCCTGGGCCGGCCGCGGAACGACTTCTGGCGGTCCTGCTTCTCCTGGCTCAGGATTTCCGGAGTTGGGTTCAGCGCCTGATGATCCAATATTTTATAAATGAGTTCCTGTTTCTCGAGTTTGTCCACTTTGGGTATGTTGAACTGGCGGGCGATGGCCCTGATCTCCGACAGATCTTTGCTGTCGAGGGAAAGAATGTCATACATGTTCTACAGATTTAATGATAGAAATGTCAAGGTAAGATGTAAAAGTTTCAGAAAATTTGAGGTGAAACTGAAAAGCGATAACGAGAAGGAGATCGCGGGGATAATTTCGTTGCAAATATATGAAAAAAATTGCAACTGACAACTTTTTTCTGAGAGCAGCCTCGGCCCCTATTTCTTTCGTAATTTTGCAGGACAAACCCTTTACGCATGATCCAGCGCATTCAAACTCTCTATTTATCCCTGATCGCCATCGCCGGCGTGCTCCTGTTTTTCTTTCCCCTGGCCCATTATTATGACGAGATGCTGGGGAACTATAAGTTTTTCATCTATGGCGTCGTCAGTATGGACCCGGAGCCGAAAGTGTCGTTCCCGTCGTTATTCACCCTACCGCTGGTAATCATTGTCGGGATCTCCATCCTGCTCACCCTGCTGACCATCTTCATGTACCGTAACCGTCCGCTGCAGGTGCGGCTATGTGCCTTCAACCTCCTGGCTACAATCGTCCTGATCATGGTCATCTTTTTCTTCTATGCCACCCGCATCAAGACTATGACCGGGATTGAGCCCGAGTATAGCTATCTCGGCATGGGGCTTCCGCTGGTCTCCCTCCTTTTCCTCATTTTATCACACCAGGCCATCCGGAAAGATGAAACGCTTGTAAAATCGGCCGACAGGCTCAGGTAAATCCAAATAACAAAATCCAATCCTCCACCTGCCTGCCGACCGGCACACTCACCATTCACCTGGGCACATCGAGCACCTCCAGGTCGCGGATGTTTTTCCCGTCGATCACAAAGCGTAAGGCCGTGATGGATCGGTGGATGCCGTATTTGCCGGCAGCACCCGGGTTCATGTGAAGCAGGTCGTACTTCGGATCGAACATCACCTTAAGGATGTGTGAATGGCCGCTGATGAACAGGGCGGGGCGTTCCGATTCGATGCGGGTTTTCACACTCCGTTCGTACCGTCCGGGATAGCCGCCGATGTGGGTCATCAACACCTTCACCTCCTCACAAAGGAAACAGAGAACATCGGGGTAAAGTATCCGTGCATCCCTTCCGTCGATATTGCCGTACACCGCACGAACCGGACGGTCCTTCCCCAGCTTTTTCAGCACCGACACATCACCGATATCGCCGGCATGCCACACTTCCTGTACATCTTCGAAAAAATCAGCCACCGCCGGAGGGAGGTAACCATGGGTGTCGGAGAGAATACCTATTCGGATCATGGGACAAAGGTAGGAAAAGGGATGGGTGATTGAGTGATTGAGTGACTGAGTGACTGTGCGGCTGAGCGGTTGAGTGACTGAGTGACTGAGTGATTGAGCGGCTGAGCGGTTGAGTGACTGAGCGGCTGAGCGGCTGAGCGGTTGAGTGATTGAGTGATAAAGTAACATAGTAACAATAAATCAGCACATCAGCACATTAGCACATTAGCACATTCATCATTTAACTACCTTTGGGTCACCGATAACCGAATATGATGAGATCTCACCGCTTCCTTCTTTTGCCTGTCCTGGTGCTGCTTGCCCTGACCGGTTTGGCCCAGTCGCTGAAAGTCATGACCTATAACATCCGCTACGAGAATCCCGGCGACGGGGAGAACGCATGGGACAACCGGAAAGCACTGCTTTTCAAACAGATCCAACTGGCCGGTCCCGATGTGTTCGGCATACAGGAGGGTTTGGTCAGCCAGGTGCGCGATCTTGACAGTGTATTTAAAGAGTACCGCCATACGGGGGTCGGCCGGGATGACGGCCGGGAGAAAGGGGAATTCAGCGCCATCTATTACGATCAAAAGAAGCTGAAGTTGCTGAAAAAGGGGACTTTCTGGCTCTCCCCAACCCCGGCGATCCCGTCGAAAGGATGGGATGCCGCCTGCATCCGGATCTGCAGTTGGGGATTGTTCGCCGAACGGACTGCGGGCCGGAAGTTCTGGGTTTTCAACACGCATTTCGACCATGTCGGGACGGAGGCTCGAAAAAACAGCGTCACGCTGATCCTGGCAAAGATCCGGGAACTCAACCGGGCCGGATGGCCGGTGGTGCTCATGGGGGATTTCAATTCGGGGCCGGAAACGCCTGAAATCAGGCTTCTGCAAAAGGAGTTCACCGACGCAAAATCGGCCGACAAGAGCATGCAGATGGGCCCCGACGGCACCTTTAACGACTTTAACCCTACCCAGCCGGCCACCGAACGGATCGACTTCATCTTCACGCGTGGGCTGCGGGCCGGCGATTACCATGTCATCCGCGACAGTGGGGAAAAAGACCGTTTCGCCTCCGATCATTTTCCGGTGACCGCCGTTCTGAATTGGGCGAATTAGTCTATTTTTGTCTCTCCTTACCATCCTGCCATGGAAATCTACCTGATCCTAGTCACCGCTCTTCTCTTCATAGCTGGTTTTTATCTTCTGTGGAGGAAGATGGGCCGGGCTGACGGGCAGGCTTCCGATTCCGAAGCCCTGCGGATCCAGGCCGACCGGCTGGCGGCCGAAAAGAGTGCCCTGGAGGAGCGATCGCGTTTACTCCAGGCACAGGTTGACCAGCTTAACAGGCTGAACGTCGAAAAAGATGCCTCTATCCTGCAATTGAACCGTGACCTCACGGCCAGTCATGCCGGAAACGAAGCGCTGCGCGGAAAGCTGGAGGAGCAACTGGCCGACCTCGAAAAGCTCCAGGAAAAGTTCCGGATTGAATTCCGTAACCTGGCTAACGAGATCCTGGAGGAAAAGACACACAAATTCACGGAGCAGAACCGGGTGAAGCTCGACGAGATCCTGCAGCCGCTTGGTGAGAAGATCCGGGCATTTGAGAAAAAGGTCGAGGAAACCTACGACAAGGAATCGAAGCAGCGTTTTTCGCTCGAAAAGGAGATCCGGAACCTGACCGACCTGAACCAGCAGATCAGCAAGGAGGCCAATAACCTCACGAGTGCGCTGAAGGGACAGGCCAAAGCCCGGGGGAACTGGGGCGAGATCATCCTCGAAAGTATTCTGGAAAAGTCGGGGCTGGTACGCGACCGCGAATTCTTTGTGCAGCCCTCCTTTACGGGCGAACAGGGAAAACGGCTTCAGCCCGACGTGGTCGTTCATTACCCCGGAGGAAGGCACGTGGTGATCGACTCCAAGGTATCGCTGATCGCTTACGAAAGGTATGCCTCAGCCGAAACCCGGGAAGAGCAGGAAGCGGCCCTGAAGGAACACCTGGCTTCGGTGAGGAATCATATCGCCGACCTGTCGGGTAAAAACTACCAGGATATCTACGACCTGAAAAGTCTCGATTTCGTCATGCTTTTCATGCCTATCGAACCGGCCTACATGCTGGCGATGCAGTACGATCCGAACCTATGGAACTGGGCCTATGACCGGCGGATCCTGGTGATCAGCCCTACTAACCTCATTGCCGCCCTGCGAATGATCGCCAACCTGTGGCGGGTGGAATACCAGAACAAGAATGCCATGGAAATCGCCAGGCAGGGAGGGGAACTCTACGACAAATTCGTGGGGTTTGCGGAGGACCTGCAGGAGATCGGGAACCGTCTCGACGCTACGCGGAAAGCCTATGATGCTTCCATGAACAAGCTGAACACCGGCAAAGGGAACCTGGTGCGGAGGGTGGAGAACATCCGCGCTCTGGGCGCGAAAACCTCGAAGGAGATACCGCGATCGATGCTGGAAGGAGCGGAGGAGGAACAATGAAGTACGCAGTCGGCAGTCGGCAGAAATAACCCGAAGTACTATAGACTACCGACTGTAGACTAACAAACATTTACCATGCACAAAGAAACATTCATATACGGGATACGGCCAGTGATCGAGGGGCTGAAGTCGGGGAAGGAGTTCGAAAAGGTCTTCCTGCAGAAAGGGATTCGGGGCGAAGGGTTTCACGAACTTTTCAACCTGCTCCGCGATCTGGAAGTTCCCTTCCAGTTTGTGCCGGTGGAGAAACTGAACCGGCTGTCGAGGCAGAACCACCAGGGAGTGATCGGCTATGTTTCGGAGATCGTTTACCAGCGTCTGGAAGATCTCGTGCCCTTTGTGTTCGAGCAGGGCCGCAACCCGCTGTTCCTGCTTCTCGACCGGGTCACGGACGTACGCAACGCCGGATCCATCGCACGGACAGCCGAGTGTGCCGGCGCCGACGGGATGGTATGGCCTGCGCAGGGGTCGGCACAGATCAACTCGGATGCCATCAAGACCTCGGCAGGAGCACTCTACAAACTTCCTGTGGTCCGGTCTAAGAACCTCAAGGATTCCATCCGGTTCCTGAAAGACAGCGGGATCACGGTCATCGCCGCGACGGAAAAGACCGACCGGCCCTATACTGCGGCCGACTTCACCCGTCCGGTCGCCCTGATCCTGGGCTCTGAAGGCGAAGGGATCTCGCCGGAGTACCTTAAACTGGCCGACGAATCCGTACGTATTCCCCTGGCCGGTGAGATCGAATCGCTGAACGTTTCCGTTGCCGCCGGGATCCTTCTGTTTGAAGTCGTCAGGCAGCGTAGTCAGTTATCATCACCGGCATGAAATACCTTCACCAATATACCCCCGAGATCATTCTGGTCATC
>DAONFN010000257.1:0-4941 GCA_035403625.1 Bacteroidales bacterium | reverse complement strand
GTGGACGGCCGGGATCGACACTACGGGCGGGGAGGGATATTTCACCGACGGCACCTTTTTCGACGGAAGTATCGTCCCGAACCGGTGGTTCGGAGTGATGTGCCGTTACACGTCAAGCAATGCCACCAAATTCTATTTTGATGATTTTTATGCCGGTTCGCAGATCATAGACTCTGTTCCTCCCACCATCCTGCAGTGCGGGCCGGCGGGGCCTACACGGGTCCGAATTTCTTTTTCTGAGGCCGTAAATGGCTCCCGGGCGGCAGATCCGGAGAACTATACCTTAACCGGGAAGGGGGCCCATCCCGATTCGGTTGCGAACGATCTGCTGCACCCCTGGACCTACACCCTTTTCCTGCGTGATTCCCTGGAACCCGGGAACAATGAAATACTGCAGATACGGAACATCAGCGATCTTTCGGGGAATATCATGACAGATACGACCATAGCGGTGTACTATTATGAAAATCATGCTTTTGATGTGGTCATTGACGAAATCCTGGCCGATCCTGATCCGGTTGTCGGATTACCGGAGGGCGAGTTCGCCGAGTTGTACAACCGGTCGGGTCACTCCATCGACCTGGAGGGCTGGACCTTCACGGCCGGGAGTTCCACTAAAACCATTCCGGCCATGGTGCTGGGAGCAGGGGAGTTTGTCATTCTTTGCCGGGATACGGCTTACCTTTCGTTTGGCCGCTGCGCGCAGCTATTCACGAGTGCCTATACCCTTCCCAACGAGGGAACAACGCTTACACTGCGGGATGCAGCCAACCATGTCGTGCATTCGGTGACCTATGATATGACCTGGTTCCGGGGGATGTTCAAAGAGGACGGCGGATGGTCGCTCGAGATGGTCGACCCCGCCAACCCCTGCGGGTGCGGAGACAACTGGGTTCCTTCGGAAGATCCGTCGGGAGGGACGCCGGGCAGGAGAAATTCGGTGAATACCTCTCGTCCGGACGAGACGGTTCCCTATCTTGCCGGTGCCTGGATTTCCGGACCGGGGGCGGTTCGTGTGACGTTTTCCGAAGCCATGGACAGTGCAACGCTGATGCACCCCTCAGCCTGGACGGTGAATGTTGCCGACAGCCTTTGTCATCCCCTCCGGGTCATCCCGGAGGCTCCGGAATTCCATGTTGCCGGGCTGCACTTTTCCTTTCCTTTTCTCGCAGGGAACATTTATTCGTTGCGGGTGAATCGGAGCATCCGGGATTGTGCCGGGCAGAGTTGCGACAGTACGCAAATCATCCGTTTTGCGCTGCCTGAGCCTGTTTCTGCCCGTGACCTGGTGATCAACGAGATCCTGCCCGACCCGGAGCCGGGGGGTATGCGTTTCCTGGAGATCTACAACCGTTCGGGCAAGGTGGCGGATCTGCAAACGGTGGTAATGTCGGGCGAAGAATCGAAAGGGTATCCGGTTGAACCCCGGCAGGTTGTTTCGTCGGGCAAGTTGCTATTCCCGGGAGAGTATGCCACCATCACCCCTGATCCCACGGATGTATGCCAGCGGTACTTCCGTTCCATTCCGGCCACGATGTTGAAAATGGAAGATTTTCCCACCCTGGACAGTGATTCGGGGACTGTTTTCCTTGCCCGTTACGACAATCTGGCCGTCATCGACCGGGTGAAGTACCGGAAGTCCATGCATTATCCGTTGCTCGTCACAACTGAAGGTGTTTCGCTGGAGCGCACGGATCCGGAAATTCCCTCGGATAATGAAGGAAACTGGCATTCGGCGGCGGAGACGGCCGGGTTTGCCACTCCGGGTTGCCTGAATTCCCATTGGTCGGCGGTTTCAGGGGAAGAGGGCCGGATGCAGCTGGAGCCGGCCATTTTCTCCCCCGACAATGATGGCCGGGATGACCTGCTGAAGATCATCCTGCGGGAAATGAACACGGACCAGGCGGTGCGTATCGCGGTATATGATGCAGCCGGCAGGATGATCCGGGTGATCGCCGATCATGTTCTTGCAGAGACAGATATGACATTTCTCTGGGACGGAATGACGGATGAAAGAACACTTGTTCCGCCCGGTTTTTACATCATTTATGTGGAAATCACGGATCCGGGGGGGAGCATTTCCCGGATCCGGCGGACCGCGGTCGTGGCTGCGGGTTAGATCATGGCTGTGGCGATGCAGGCCACGCTGATCTTCACACCCGGGATCACCTGCAGGGCGAGGATGCAGGATTCGAGTGTGGCGCCGGTGGTGATCACATCGTCGACGAGCAGCAGGTGCCGGTTTTCCCATTCTTCCGGCCGTTCGACGCGAAAAATCTCCTTAACATTCTGATACCGGCTGAAACGCGACTTCCGCGTCTGGGTCTCCGTTGCTTTGACGCGGGCCAGCAGGTGACGGTTAACGGGTATCTTCATGACATTTCCGAGGCCGATCCCGAACTGCTCGCTTTGGTTATATCCACGTTTCATGTATCTCTTTTTATGCAGCGGGACCGGAATGATCACATCCGAAGCATTAAAAAGCGGGGCGTATTTGAGTGTCTCCCCGTACATTTCGCCCAGAAAAATGCCAATGTCCTTCCTCCCCTTGTATTTTAGCTGATGGACAAGGCGTTGTACTTTGTTTCCTTTGTGAAAATACAGAAATGCCGCCGCGGTCACAATGTCGGCCCGGCCCCAGAACAGCCGGCTGACGGGATTTTCCGCATCAAAGTGAAAATTAGTTTTAGGAAGATGGTATTCGCAGGCATGGCATATGCCCCGTTCATTTTTCCAGAGGCTGTTACCGCAGGCTGGGCAGATACGGGGAAAGACGAGCGAGAAAAAATCGGTGAGGTAGAGCATGGCGTTTTCCGGCTTAATCGGTGAAACGGGCAAAAGGTGATACCCGGTAGTGAAAAAACTTGTAGGTTTGATGAAAATTTGTCCCGATGCCGGGAGTACCCTTACTTGAAATCCGAGACCTTGCCATCCGTTTTCACGACGGGGAGCAGGCGCTCACGGTTGTGGACAGCCTGTCGTTCGGCCTTTCCGAATCAGAAACGCTGGCAGTGGTCGGCGAATCCGGGTCAGGCAAGACGGTTACTGCTCTCGCGATTCTGAAACTCATTCCCATACCCCCGGGGGATGTTGCTACGGGTGAGATCCTTTTCCGGGGGAATGGCGGGGAACCTGTTGATCTTCTTCGTCTCAGTGAAAAAGGCATGCAGAAGGTGCGGGGGAGGGCTATTTCGATGGTTTTCCAGGAGCCGATGACATCCCTGAACCCGGTATTTACCTGCGGAAGCCAGGTTTCAGAAAGCCTCCGGCTTCATCTTGGAATGAATAAGAAGGAGGCCCGGGAGAAGACGGTGGAGCTTTTCCGCGAAGTTTTACTGCCCCGGCCGGAAGAGGTCTTTGACGCCTATCCGCATGAATTATCGGGCGGGCAGAAGCAGCGGGTGATGATCGCAATGGCGATTGCCTGCAATCCGGCGGTTTTAATTGCCGACGAGCCTACGACGGCGCTCGATGTGACGGTGCAAAAGACCATCCTCGAACTGATGAAAAGCTTGCAGGTCAGGCGAAAGATGAGCATTATTTTCGTCACTCACGATCTGGGAATTGTAGCGGATTTTGCCGACCGGGTGCTGGTTATGAACAAGGGGAAAGTCGTAGAATCGGGTCCGGTGAAAGAATTGTTCCGCAATCCGCAACACCCCTATACCCGCGGGTTGCTGGCATGTCGTCCGCCGATGACCGGCAGACCTGTGCGATTGGCGACGGTGGCTGACGCCCTGTCGGGGTACTCCAACCTGTCGGGGTGGGTAACCCCGGAGCAGCGGCGGATGGAACACGAAAAGCTCTATACCCGCGAACCGGTACTGGTGGTTGAACGCGCAAGTAAAGCATACGGGAATTTCCGGGCGCTTGACAGGGCCGATCTGATGGTTTATCCGGGTGAAACCCTGGGTATTGTCGGAGAGTCGGGTAGCGGAAAGACCACCCTGGCGCGGGTCGTGCTGGAACTGATCCCGGCGACGGAGGGCAACATCCGGTACCGGGAAGTGGATATCACACAAATCACCCGGGGGCAGATGAAGAAACTGCGAAAGGACCTGCAGATCATTTTCCAGGACCCTTACTCGTCGCTGAACCCGAGGATCACGGCGGGCCAGGCGATTCTCGAGCCGATGAAGGTGCACCATCTGCACGGAAACGATAAAAACAGGATCGAAAAGGTACATGACCTGTTACAGAAGGTCGGGTTGACCCCGGCGCATTTTCGCCGGTATCCGCATGAATTTTCGGGGGGACAGCGGCAGCGGATCTGCATCGCACGGGCGCTGGCCGTTGAGCCAAAGCTGGTGATCTGCGACGAGTCGGTATCGGCCCTCGACGTTTCCATTCAGGCGCAGGTGCTCAACCTGCTGAACGACCTGAAGCGGGAGTACGAACTGACCTACATATTTATCTCGCACGACCTCTCGGTGGTCAAATACATGTCGGACCGGCTCATCGTCATGCGCGGCGGAAAGATCGTTGAAACGGGCGAGGCCGACGAAGTTTATACCAACCCGCAAACGGAATACACCCGGATGCTGCTGAAGGCGGTGCCGGGGGGAGGGGGAGTGGTTGAGTGATTAAGTGATTGAGTGGTCGAGTGATTGAGTGGTTAAAAAACTAATATGGCAAAGAAGAAGAGTACGGCAGGAATTGAGAAAAATGCTTTTGCACGGACGGTGCTGGATGTTTTCAGGACCAATCCTTACAGCAGTTTCAATTACAAGCAGATCGCCGCCAGGCTGGAGATCCGTGACCGGGCGGGAAAGGACCTGGTGAGCGCAATCCTCGGACAGCTTTACAAATCGGGCGATCTGGCCATCAGCAAGCGGGGCAAGTACCAGATCAACAAGGAAAACCCGGAATACCGGAAAGAGGTGAAGACCTCACTCACCGGCACGGTCGACATGAAACAGACCGGCAAAGCTTACGTGATCC
>DAONFN010000256.1:0-4953 GCA_035403625.1 Bacteroidales bacterium | reverse complement strand
CGCCCCGGGCTATCCGGCATGCCCCGAGCACTCTGAGAAACAGACACTTTTCGATCTGCTCGACGCCGAACGGCAGGTCAACATCCGCCTCACATCCAGTTACGCTATGTACCCGGGAGCCTCGGTCAGCGGCTATTATTTTGCACACCCCGAATCGCGCTACTTCAACCTGGGCCGGATCGGTAAGGACCAGGTAGCCGATTATGCCCGCCGGAAAAACCTCAGTCCCGAGCAGGTGGAAAAACTTCTTAATACAAACCTGAATTACGTGTCATGAAAGTCGTTGACCTCATCCATAAAGCGGAAAAAACACTCTTTTCTTTCGAGCTGCTCCCCCCGCTTCGGGGGAATAACATCAACAGCATTTACCGGACCATCGACCCCCTGCTGGAATACAAACCTTCCTTCATCAACGTGACCTACCATCAGGAGGAGGTGGTTTATAAGAAGCGGGAAGACGGGCTCCTCGAAAAACGGACCGTCCGCAAGCGTCCAGGAACCGTGGCCATTTCCGCCGCCATTAAATACAAATATCCCGACGTTGAAGTGGTTCCCCACATCATTTGCGGTGGGTTTACCAAGGAAGAGACCGAATACGCGCTGATCGATTTTCATTATCTCGGGATCGACAATATCCTTGCCCTGCGGGGAGATGCTCCCAAGAACCAGCGTAGCTTCACCCCCGAAAAGAACGGACACGCCTATGCCAATACCCTGGTGGCCCAGATCACCGACATGAACCGGGGAAAATACCTCGATTCGGAGTTACAAAATACCTTTGCCACCTCTTTCTGCGTCGGAGTAGCCGGTTACCCGGAAAAACACATCGAATCGCCTAACCACGCCTACGACATGGAACACCTGAAGATGAAGGTGGATGCCGGGGCGGAGTTCATTATCACCCAAATGTTTTTCGACAATACGAAATATTTTACTTTCGTCGAATCCTGCCGGAAGAACGGCATCCAGGTCCCGATAATCCCGGGGATAAAACCTATCTGTACCGTCCGGGAAATCAACATCCTCCCTCAAGTGTTCAACATCGATATTCCGGAAGAACTGGTGAAAAAAATCTCCGGATGCAGGACCAACGACGATGCCTTCAATGTCGGGATTGAATGGGGAATCCGTCAATCGGAAGAATTGATCCGTTTCGGGGTCCCTGTGGTACATTATTTCTCGGTCGGAATTTCTGAAAATATCCGGCAGATCGCCAAAGCTGTTTTTAATCCCGCCTCATGAAACTCTATCCCACCCTGCAGGCCAATGCCCAGGCCGGCAGGAAGAAATTTGCCGTACTCATCGATCCGGATAAATGCAGCGGCAATGCCTTGAAAGAGACGGCTTCCCTTTCAGTGGAAGCTGCCATCGACTGTTTCCTCGTCGGAGGCAGCCTCCTGCTCCAGGACAACCTGTCGCGGGTAGTCCGCTACCTGAAGGAGAATACCCCTATTCCGGTCATTCTTTTCCCCGGCAGCAATCTGCATCTCGACCCTGCGGCAGATGCCATCCTGCTTCTGTCGCTGATTTCCGGCCGCAACCCCGACCTGCTGATCGGACGCCATGTTCAGTCAGCCCCATTCCTGAAAGCCAGCGGGATCGAGATTCTGTCAACCGGCTATATGCTGATCGATAGCGGACGCATGACCACGGTCACCTATATGAGCAACACCACGCCCATTCCCTCCGGCAAGAAGGAAATAGCCGTCTGTACTGCCATGGCCGGGGAAATGCTGGGCATGAAGATGATCTACCTCGATGCCGGAAGCGGAGCCGATCACCCCGTTCCATCCGAAATGATTGCAGCGGTCAAAAAATCGATCGGTATTCCACTCATCGTCGGAGGCGGCATCACAGGCGCAGCACTGGCCACTGAAGCCTATTCCGCCGGCGCCGACCTGATCGTCGTTGGCAACGGCATCGAGAACGATCCCGGCCTCATCCCCCGCATTGCAGAAACCAGATTTCGTTAGGTCACCCATCCTCTCCCCATCCCTACACAAAAAATCGTCAATCGTAAATCATACATAAAATGGTCCGTCTTTCCACTCTTCTTCTCCTCCTTCTCACCTTACCGGCTCTTTCCCAGGAACGGTTGCTCACCGTTGAGGAAGCCACCGGTATGAATCCCAAACTGATCCCTTCCAACCTTTCGCAGCTTCAATGGCTTCCCGACGACGACCACTTTGTTCTGGTAGCCAGGAACAGTCTGGTCAGGGGTTCTACCGAATCGACTTTCCGCGATACATTGGTCAGGCTGGGTCAGCTCAACACGCTGCTGGTTATCAACAACTTCGACACGCTGAAACGATTTCCCACCGTCACCTTCCTTTCCAACAATAAATTCCGCTTCATTTCCGGCAATAAGCTGTATGTCGTTGATATCAATGCGAATACCGTGTCGCAGGCCAATTCCTGGGACGAGAAAGCGGAGAATCTCGACATTTCGGATGAAGGTTTTTCGGCTGCCTACACTCTCGAAAACAACCTGTACCTGGCCCGTTCAGGCAAATTTGTGGCCATCACGAACGAGAGCAACAAAGGCATTGTTTACGGTTCAAACCGTGTACACCGGAATGAATTCGGGATTGATAAAGGAACTTTCTGGTCGCCCGACGGGAAGAAACTGGCCTTTTACCGGATGGACGAGACGATGGTGACCGAATATCCGCTGGTTGATATGACCACCCGTATTGCAACCGTAGCGCCTACACGCTACCCGATGGCCGGAATGAAAAGTCATGAAGTCACTGTCGGGGTCTATTCACTGGAAACCGGAACGACGATCTATCTTCGAACGGAAGCTGATCCTAAAGAGGATTCTGCCCAACGAATGGTGTATCTTACGAATATTACCTGGAGCCCCGATGACAAGAGCATTTTCATCGCCACCCTGAACCGCGATCAGAATCACATGAAGCTTAACCGGTACGATGCGACAACGGGCGAATTCAAAGCCACCCTGTTCGAAGAAAAAGACGAGGCCTATGTCGAACCGCTCCACGGCCCGCGGTTCCTTCCTGGAAACGACCGGCAGTTTATCTGGGAAAGCCGTCGGGACGGATTTAACCATCTGTACCTGTACGACACTGACGGGAACCTGCTGAAGCAATTGACCCATGGCGAGTGGGAAGTCACCGATTTAATCCGGACCGATAAATCGGGCTCTTATGCCTGGTTTACCTGCAACAAGGACAACCCGGTTGAACGCCAGGTTTTCCGCTGCGACCTGAAAAAAGGCACAGTCGATCCGGTTACCACCCAACCCGGCACCCATTCGGCACAAGTCTCCGCCAATGGCCGGTTTATTATCGACAGTTGGTCGAACACCGATGTGGCGCGTCAAATTGACCTCCTCGACCGTGATGGGACGTGGAAACAGGCCCTGTTACAGAACGAAAATCCGCTTAGGGAATTTAACCTGGGGGAAACCTCGATCTTCACCTTGAAGAGCGACGATAACCAGGCTCTTTACTGCCGCCTGATCAAACCTGCCGGTTTCGATCCTTCAAAGCGGTACCCTGTGATTATCTATGTTTACGGTGGCCCTCATTCCCAGCTGGTCACAAATACCTGGCTCAGTGGTGCTGGATTATTCCTCAACTACCTGGCCGAGAAGGGATACGTGGTGTTTACCCTCGACAACCGGGGGACATCCAACCGGGGGAAAGCATTTGAACAGGCCATTTTCCGTCACCTTGGCGATAAGGAGGTCAGCGACCAGATGGTTGGGGTGAACTACCTTAAATCGCTGCCATTTGTCGACAGCACCCGGATCGGGATCAACGGATGGAGTTATGGCGGATTTATGACGCTGTCGATGGTGCTGCGCCATCCGGGCACCTTCAAAGTGGCCGTGTGCGGCGGGCCGGTTACCGACTGGAAATATTACGAAGTGATGTACGGGGAACGGTACATGGATACCCCTCAATCAAATCCCGGTGGTTACCGTGACGCTTGCCTCGTTGACAAGGTTAAAGATCTGACCGGGAAGGTGCTAATCATCCACGATGATCAGGACGGGACGGTGGTTCCCCAGAATTCGTTCAGTTTCCTGAAAAAGTGCGTAGATGAAGGAAAACAGGTCGATTTCTTCATGTATCCGGGCCACGAACACAATGTACGGGGCAAAGACCGTGTTCACCTGAACAGGAAGATGACCGGGTATTTCTTCGATAATCTTTAATCCTTCTACCTTTCCTTACCCCCGTTTCGTCGGCATTTAACCGGCATTCATCGATTTTATTCAGACTGATTCCAGTTAATGAGCTACTTTTGCAGGCAAATTACCTGTAGTCATTCGTTTTGTTAAATAACTGTTAATTTCTAATCAACCTGTAACATACGATAATTTGTTCCGTCTGATGAACAAACCGACTGCAAAAAACATAAATGAAATGAAAGCAACTATGAAATTTTTCCGTCAGAATACCCTGTATATCATTGCCGCCACGGCGCTCTTTTTTGTTCACCCCGTCTTCGCGACTGAATTCAAAGGATCGGCCTTCGACCTCAAAGCCCTCGCCCCAGCGGCTCCTGCCGTAGCCGATTTTTCCGATGGCGCACCGGTCACCGACATCAATCTGGCCGACCTCGCTCCCACCCCTCCGAAAGAAGCGGAATTCGGCGACGAACCCGTCCTCGATGTGGCTGTCTCGGTCAGTGACCTTGCACCAGTCACCCCCAAAGAGGCCGATTTCGAATAATCAGACGGAAACGATTTCCGTCAATCCAGGCGGACCGACCCGTTCACGGTCAGAACAAACCCACTGTTTATATGTAACTCTCCGCCGCCGGGTGTAACAACTACATTCCGGCAGCTCAGACCCTGACACCGTATGACCGGCATGAAAGGGGCCTGGGCGGGGATCAATACATCGTCGTTCCATCCAGGTACACCGGCCGGTGACCAGTTGCAGGCGTTGTTCCAATGGTCGTCCACTGCGCCGGTCC
>DAONFN010000255.1:0-4963 GCA_035403625.1 Bacteroidales bacterium | reverse complement strand
CCAACGTCGACCTGCTGCTCGAAAAGGTCCTTCTCGAAGCGGAAATGCTCAACCTGAAAGCCAATCCCAACCGGCTGGCCATCGGTACCGTGATCGAGTCAAGCCTTGATAAAGGACGTGGATATGTGGCTAAACTGCTGGTGCAAAACGGCTCACTTCATATCGGCGACATTGTGCTCGCCGGCGCCACCTACGGCAAGGTCAAAGCCATGTACAACGAACGAAACCAGCACATTAAGGTGGCCGGGCCGTCTCAGCCCATCCTGATGCTCGGGCTCAACGGCGCCCCGCAGGCCGGCGACAGTTTCAATGTCATGAGTGATGAGAAAGAAACCAAAGCCATCGCCACCAAACGACTCCAGCTGCAGCGTGAACAGGGCCTCCGCACCCAGAAACATATCACCCTCGATGAGATCGGACGCCGCATCGCCATCGGCGACTTCAAGGAACTGAACATCATCGTGAAATGCGACGTCGACGGGTCGGTAGAAGCGCTGTCGGACTCTCTGCTGAAGCTTTCTAACGAAGAGGTCATGGTGAACGTGATCCACAAGTCGGTTGGTGCCATCACCGAATCGGACGTATTGCTGGCTTCCGCCTCCAATGCCGTCATCGTCGGTTTCCAGGTACGACCTTCCGTCAATGCCCGGAAACTGGCCGAAGCCGAACAGATCGACATCCGTCTCTATTCCATTATCTACCAGGCCATCGAAGAGATCAAGTCGGCCATCGAAGGGATGCTTGCTCCCGAGATCGAAGAGAAGATCCTCTGCAACATCGAGGTCAGGGAGGTGTTCAAGATCACCAAGGTGGGAACGGTGGCAGGGTGTATGGTGCTCGACGGGAAGGTTACGCGCAACACGAAGATCCGGATCATTCGGGACGGTATCGTCGTCTACACCGGTCTGCTAGGTTCGCTCAAGCGTTTCAAGGATGATGTGAAGGAAGTTCAGGCAGGCTATGAATGCGGTCTGAACATCGAAAACTTCAACGACATCAAAGTGGGCGACATCGTGGAAGGCTACGAACTGACCGAGATCAAGCGGAAGCTGTAAGAAGCGGGGCGATTAGCGCTGCAGGGTTTGTTCCCGGTCGGGTCCGGTGGAGATGACCGATATAGGCAACCCGGTTTCCTTTTCGATAAAACCGATATAACTGTGCAGTGAATCCGGCAATTCCTGGCAGGTGTTGCATTTCCCGATAGCCATATTCCATCCCGGAACGGTTGTATAGACCGGTTGCAGATCCGGTGCGCCAAGATCGAATGGGATTCCTTCCAGGGCCCCCTTTTCATCTTCGTAAGCGGTACAAACCTTGATGGCATCGAACGGATTCAACACATCGGCTTTCATCATCACCAGCGTATCCACGCCATTCAGCATCACAGTATATTTCAGGGCAGGCAGGTCGAGCCATCCGCAACGGCGCGGGCGGCCCGTGGTGGAGCCAAATTCGTTGCCGCCGGTACGCAGAAGTTCCCCGTCATGATCCATCAGTTCGGTGGGAAAAGGTCCGCTCCCGACCCGTGTGCAATAAGCTTTGAACACACCGTAAATCCTTCCGACACGGTGCGGAGAGATTCCCAGACCCGAACATACGCCGGCTGAGATCGTGTTGGAGGAAGTAACGAAGGGATAGGAACCGAAATCGACGTCGAGAAGACTTCCCTGGGCTCCCTCAGCCAGCACTTTTTTTCCTTCGTCGAGGCTTTTGTTGAGGAATGCTTCGCTGTCGATGATCGTCAGTTTGCAGAAACGTTCCAGCGCCTCGAACCATTTTTTTTCGTACTGGTCGAAGTCAAGTCCGTCCATCCGGTGGGATTCGATTTGAAATCCCAGATGGCGGATCATGTCGAGATGCGTATTACGTAACGACCTGTACCGGTCCATAAAGCCGGTTGTGCCGGCATCGCCCGCCCTTAGGCCGTTTCGGGCATATTTATCGGTGTACGCAGGGCCGATCCCCTTGAGTGTGGATCCAATTTTCGCATTCCCCTTGCTGCTCTCCATGGCAGCATCAAGCAGCCGGTGGGTGGGCAGGATGAGGTGTGCCCGCCGCGATACCAGGAGGTTCTTTTCAGGTTCGATTCCGGCTTCGCGCAAACGGTCGATCTCACAGAACAGGATATACGGATCGATGATCACCCCGTTGCCGATAACGTTAAGGGTTTGCGGGTGAAAAATTCCGGATGGGATGGTATGCAGAACGAACTTCCGGCCTCCGAAAATAATGGTATGTCCTGCATTAGGTCCGCCCTGGAAGCGAGCAATGATATCATAGCCCGGCGACAGGACGTCCACAATCTTCCCCTTCCCTTCGTCCCCCCACTGGAGACCCAGGATCACATCAACCTTCGTCATGAAAACGGTTATTTCTTGGGTTTGGAATGGCCGTAAAATGTCAGCGCATAATGGGTAACCGATACGTCGAAGAGTTGTTCGACATGCTCACGGAGTTCCTCAATACGAGGGTCGTAAAACTCCAGTACATCCCCCGAATCCACGAAGATAAAATGGTCATGCTGCTTGAGCATGGAAGATTTTTCAAACTGCGCGTAGTTCGTCCCGAACTGGTGCTTGGTCACCAATCCGCAATCGAGCAGCAGTTCGATCGTGTTGTAAAGGGTGGCTCTGCTGACCCGGTACTTATGGTTCTTCATCCGGATGTACAGGGTCTCGATGTCAAAATGACCTTCGGTAGCGAAGATCTCCTTGAGGATGGTATATCGTTCCGGAGTCTTCCGGTGGCCATGCTTTTCCAGGTACTCGGTGAATAAACCCCGAGCGGTCTCAAAAATATCCTCCGAGGGTTTTTTGCTCATATTCTGAATTTTGGGATAAAGGTAAATATTTATTCGGTATTTAGAACGAATAAAAATAATTTTTTAATTTATTCGGGATACATGTGTGATCCCGTCCACCTGTTTCAGCTGGGTGAGGGCATCATTCAGATTGGCAGTATTTCTTACATAAAGCCCGATGTATCCTTCCGTCAGCCCGCCGGTGGCATCGATATGGAGCGATTTTATGTTGAGGTTAAGGTCGTTCGAGATGATCCGGGTGATCTCATTGGTCAGTCCCTGCCGATCGATCCCGGTGACCTTGATGTCGACCAGGTACGCTAACGACTCGCGGGCGGCCCAGTTCACCTTGACCATCGAATTACCGTAAACCGTCATCAGTTCCTGTGCCCGAGGGCATTTGGTCCGGTGCACCACCAGCATTTCTCGGTCGGGTTCGAGCAGGCCGATCACTTCGTCGCCCGGGATGGGGTTGCAGCAGGTTGCTACCTGGAATTCGATGTTTTCCGTGGTTGCCGTTGTATTCGCCCGAAACTGCCGGTTGGTTACGGCATCCTTTTCACCGGCATCCACGCGGGCAGGCTCGGTTTTTCCGTTCTTCCTCCCGGAGATAAAATTCTGCCATCCCGGCGACCGGAGGTTGGCCGCGGCATACAACTTTACATCCTTCATTCCCACCGTACCCATACAGACGGAGTAATAGAGGTCGGTAAGACTGTTTATATTGTTGGCTTGCAGAAATTTCCGGATATTGTGATTGCTGAACTCGATGCCGGCATCCGAAAACCATCCGGCCAGTTTCTCTTTCCCGGAACGGGAAAACTTTTTCTTCTCCGCCCTTACGGCCATCTTGATACCCGTCTTGGCACGGGTCGTCATGACATAGGTCAGCCATTCATCTTTGGGACTTTGTTTCCGCGAGGTAATGATCTCGACCTGCTGGCCGTTTTTCAGCACATGGTTGATGGGGACAAGTTTTTTATCCACCTTGGCCCCAATGCAGGTATGGCCGATTTCGCTGTGGATGGCATAGGCAAAGTCGAGCACCGTCGATCCGGCGGGCAGCGAGCGAAGCTCTCCCTGCGGGGTGAATACCGAGATTTCATCGAGAAAGAAAAATCCCTTCACATCGTCGAGGAACGACAGGGCATTTTCATCGGGACTTTCGATCATCTCCTTGATCCGGTCGAGCCAGTTGTCGAGACGGCTGTTGAGATGAAGAGCTTCCTTGTATTTCCAGTGGGCGGCATACCCCTTTTCGGCGATATCATCCATGCGTCGCGAGCGGATCTGGATCTCGACCCACTGCCCGGTATTGCTCATGACCGTTGTGTGAAGGGCTTCGTAACCGTTGGCTTTGGGGATGGAGATCCAGTCGCGCAACCGGTCCATGTTCGGGCGGTAAAAATCGGTAATGAGCGAGTAAACTTTCCAGCAATCGGATTTTTCTGTTTCGATGGGCGAATCGATGACGATCCGGATAGCGAAGATGTCGTAGATCTCCTCAAACGGGACCTCCTTTTTCTGCATCTTCAGCCAGATGGCCGCAATGGATTTCTCCCGTTCGTGGATCTCAAACGCAAAACCCTTGTCCGACAACGCTTTCTTGATGGGGTAGATAAACTTGGATACGAATCGTGAACGGCTCCGGGCCGACTCCTTCAACTTGCGTGAGATTGATTCATATACCGAGGGTTCGGTGTACTTCAATGCCAGGTCCTCGAGTTCACTTTTGATGGCGTGCAGCCCCAGCCGGTGAGCCAGCGGGGCGTAGAGGTAGGTGGTTTCCGAAGCGATCTTCAGTTGCTTTTCATGGCTGAGGGCATCCAGGGTCCGCATGTTGTGAAGCCGGTCGGCCAGTTTCACCAGGATCACCCGGACATCGTCGGAGAGCGTCAGCAGGATCTTCTTGAAGTTCTCTGCATGGATCGAGGCCGTTTGCTGGTTAAAGATGCCCTTGATCTTGGTGAGCCCGTCGATGATGGTGGCCACCTTGTCGCCAAAGAGTCCGCGGATATCCTCGATGGTATATTCGGTATCTTCCACCACATCGTGCAACAAGGCACAGATCACCGAAGTGGTCCCCAGCCCTATTTCACCCGCCGCAATGGTGGCCACACTCAGCGGATGATAGATATAAGGCTCGCCACTCTTCCGGCGCAT
>DAONFN010000254.1:0-4967 GCA_035403625.1 Bacteroidales bacterium | reverse complement strand
AACCGCGTCATGCCTTCGTTCAACGATGTGACCACCCTCAAACAGGTACCGCACAAGCAGTACTTCATCGATCGGGTCCTGATCTACCCCGAATACGATCCGCTTTCAACCTATACCGGGCCCTTCGATACGCTGGTGAGGACATACCAGGGACCTGCACCCGGCCCATCCTCCAACACCTATTACTTCCTTTCCCGGGGGCCCTTGCGGGTGAAACCTTCCACCATCGCGCAGGCAGTCTTCGTGACCCCCCATTCCAACTATAACCTTTCCGATGTAACCCAGAGCTACAGCCAATTAGCCGGGCTCCAGGTTTTCAAATACATCAATATCCAGTTTACCGAGACTGACGCGGGTAAAGCCGACTCCCTGCACCACAGCGACCTGGTGGATTGCCACATCCAGCTTTCGCGGTCGCCGGCGCAATCGTTCTCGGTCACCACCGACGGTACCAATTCGGGAGGAGCCTTCGGTGTGCAGGGAAGCGTCAACTACATGAACCGAAACATCTTCCGCGGAGCGCAGATCTTTCGCCTAAGCTTCTCCGGGTCCCTCCAGATGCAGGCCACCGGCGGCACCGGCGGCAACAGGTTTTTCAACACCATGGAGTTCGGGGTCAACGCCGGCATCACGTTCCCCCAATTCCTGCTACCCGTGCGCCCCGAGAGGATGCGTAAAAGCTACAAGCCCCGGACCACCATCAACCTCGGTTACAACTACCAGCGCCAGCAGCATTATGACCGCCACATCTCCAACATCAACTTCGGCTACGCCTGGATGCAGAATGAGAAGATCCAGCATGTGATCAACCCGGCTGAAGTCTCGCTGGTAAAGGTGAATCATGATGCCTATTTCGATTCGGTGATGAACAGCGAACAGGATCACCGGTTGAAGAACCAGTACACCGACCATGTGGTGGCGGGATTAAAATACACATTCACCTTCAACAGCCAAAAGATCAGCAAGCTAAAGGATTTTGCCTACATCCGCCTGAACGTGGAAACCGGCGGGAATTTGATCTACGCTGTGAATTCGGTACTCGGTTCCCCGCGCACCTCCGAAGGCGCTTTCAGGTTGCTGGGTCTCCCCTACGCCCAGTATGCCCGGCCTGACCTGGATTTCCGTTTTTACAACCTGTTCCCGGATAACCTTTCGCTGGTCTGGCGCATGTATGGCGGAATCGGGGTTCCCTACGGCAACGACAAAGTGCTGCCCTTTGAAAAGACCTTCTTTGCCGGCGGCGCCAACGGGATGCGGGGTTGGCGGATGTACACCCTGGGTCCCGGTAGTTACCACAATCCGGCCGGAAGCACCACTTTCAACCAGATCGGCGACATGCAGATCGAAGCGAACGTTGAGTTCAGGTTCCCGGTCTATGACTGGATCCGTGCTGCAGTTTTCGCCGATGCGGGAAATATCTGGCTTCTTCAGGAATCACAGGATCTTCCCGGTGGAAAGTTCAGGCTGCGGGATTTAGGTCGTCAGATCGCCCTCGATGCCGGGATCGGGATCCGGCTCGATTTCGATTTCTTCGTATTCCGCCTCGACCCGGCCATCCGGCTTCGGGTTCCCTCCTACGCAGGAAGCGACAACTGGTACTTCAACCAGATGCAACTCAAAGACATTATCTGGAATTTCGGGATTGGATACCCGTTTTGATCTACGATCTACGATTTACGATCTACGATTTATTGCATCTGACTCCCTGCTCAACGCTCACGGTGTCAGCGAGTTGATCGTATTCACCGAGATCAGGCGGTCGTACTGCGCTCCGGTCGCATGATAATAGACCAGGATGTGGTAGTCATTTTCCGTATCCCAGTGGCTGCCTTCCGTAGCAGACTCGTCGGCCGGTGTTTTATCATCTGTTTTCAGGAGATAGGTATAATTATAATAGCCCTGCTTCAGGAGGAGGCTCAACGAATATCCCTTGCGATCCGGGTCAAAGGTCATGCGGTTGCTCTCGTCCAGCCTCCAGCCCGTCAATTCTCCTGCAACATGAAAGGATCCGGTGGTCAGGCGTGCAGGAAACGCCAGGAAGAAATGGACCCAGGCGTAGTCGGCCTCGATCTGGCTGTCGTCGGCATGGTCTTCACTTTTTATAAAATACCATCCGTTGAGGTCTTTGTCGGTGGAGACATATTGTTTGAAAGGCCTGGGGATATCTGGTAACAGCAGTACCTGCCAGGCCGTGTCGAAGCTGATCCGGGCAATCCGTTCCGACTGGTATTGCAGGCTTTTCGTATCGAACCAGCGGAACTGATTCCCTCCCGGGAACGTGATGGATTCGTCGTACCGGTAATCGAGTTGTCCGGGGCGTGTGAACCGGGGCCGCGAAAGATACAGCGCGTTATCCCACCGGCCGTTCTGCATCATGACCACCCGGAGTTCCCGCTCCACATCGTTGATGGTGAAACCGCCCAGGTTAAGCACAAAGTCAACCTGCTGCCGGTCGAAATGGCTGGCTCCCGCGGCAGGCTGTACCACCCTGCCTTCCGCGACTACGGCTGTGATCTCCGCGACCATAAACCGGCAGGAGAAAGAAATATGTGAAATGTCGTCGTCATATACTACGAGCAGGTAATTCCCCGAAAGTTTAGGTCGCATATTGGCCGTTGGAAAAGAAGCCGTGTAATGGGTATATCGCGTTGTCGTATTGTAGGAATACCGGTAGGTTTCGATGTTCTCCTCTCGAAAACCGTCGATATAATCGGCCGGGATCAGATCCGACGAAAGGCTCCAGTCCGATTCGCAGTGGAGGATGGTATACCGGAACCGTTTCAGCTCAGGGCTCAGGTCGTCGAAGCGGATGGTCAGCGATTGGTCCGAACCGAGCGTGATCACAGGCAGTTGCATTTCCGAACCTTCCCGAAATACCTGGACGCTTTTAAGTTCAGGGTCATACACCCGGTTTTCAGCCGGGATCCCGGCGGCCGCGGATACGAGGGTTATCAGGAGCAGCGACAGGGCGGGGATGAAACGTTTCATGATCGGTCGGCGGTTTGGGTAAAATTATTCGGGAAGAAGGGTCATTCAGAGACTTGCCGGCATCGCCGGAACTCGGCACAGATAACAGCTGCCGCCACGGAGGCATTGAGCGATTCCGCGCGGTCATCCCCCGCCCCTCCGTAAGCCGGTATGGTGATGCGCCGGTTGACGAACCGGGCGGTCTCCGGTGAAATTCCACGCGATTCATTGCCGATCACGATAATTCCTTCCGGTTCCAGCCTGGTCGTGTAGAGGGAATCTCCGTCGAGGAGGGCTCCGTACACCGGGCGTGGCGGGTGAGCCAGCGCAGCGGAAGCAAGAAAACGGGGAAGGTCGCAGCTATGCACGGCCACCCTGACGATGGATCCCATGGTTGCCTGGATCACCTTCGGGTTCCAGGCTTCGACGCAATCGCCGGAACAGGCTATCTCACGGATACCAAACCAGTCGGCAATGCGGATGATGGTCCCCAGGTTTCCCGGATCGCGGATCCCGTCGAGCGCCAGCACCAGTCCGTGACTGTAAACCGGTTCCTCACCGGGCTCGGGGATGCAGACCTCGGCCAGGATGGGTCCCGGGGTTGACAGTTGGGTAACACGCTCCATCTGGTGAGGAAGGATGGTATGTAGAGGAACGGGGAAAGTCTGTATCAGCGAATCGTTCTCCGTCTGCCACGCGGGGGTGGCATAGACGGCTTCGACATGGAAACGGCTGTTCACGAGTTCCATAACCAACTTGTGCCCTTCAGCGGTGAAGCGTCCGAGCTCTGTGCGGTACTTCTTGTTTTTAAGTGCCGCCAGGTGTTTGATCTGTGCGTGTGTCAGCATAAAAAATCCCGGGATCCATTCGGAACCCGGGATAAAAGTACAAAATTCCGGTGCAGGATTATTCGGCGAAAACCTCGAGGGTGATCTCGACCTGTACCTCTTTATGAAGCTGCACCTTTGCCTTGTAGGTACCCAGCTCCTTGATATGTTCGTGATCGACATGGATCTTTTTACGGTCGATATCGAAATTGAACTGTTCTTTGAGAGCCTGGGCGACCTGGATGGCGTTGACCGATCCGAAGATCTTTCCGCTTTCGGCCGCTTTGGCGCCGATGCGAACCACCAGGTTTTTCAGGGAATCAGAGAGATCTTCTGCCGATTTCCGGATCTTGGCTTCCTTGTGCGCTTTCTGTTTGAGCGTTTCGGCCAGGATTTTCTTGTTGGATTCGGTGGCCGGGATGGCGAATCCTTGCGGGATGAGGTAATTCCTCGCATATCCCGGTTTTACATTGACCTTATCGTTGGTATATCCCAGGTCCTGGACATCCTGAATCAAAATTACTTCCATGTTCCTTCCTCCTTATTTTAAAAGATCTCCCACGTAGGGCAGGAGTGCAATGTGCCGTGCCCTTTTAACTGCCTGAGCCACTTTCCGCTGGTACTTGGTGGAAGTACCCGTGATGCGGCGGGGAAGGAGCTTGCCCTGCTCGTTGACGAACTTGAGCAGGAAGTCGGCGTCCTTGTAATCGATATATTTGATGCCGCTCTTTTTGAAACGGCAATATTTCTTCCGTTTGGTATCGACCGCTATCGGGGTCAGATACTTGATTTCACCTTGCTGTTGTGTTGCCATGATCGTGTGATGTTGGGGGTTACGACTCAGTTACTTCTTTTGCAGCCTTCGACTTGGCGCGTTTCTTTTCGCTGTAAGCGAGCATGTGCTTGTCGAAAACCACGGTCAGGAAGCGGAGGATCCGCTCATCCCGTTTGAAGGTCACTTCCCATTCCCGGATCAGGCTTGGGTCAGCTTTGAATTCTATCAGGTGATAGAATCCGGTGGCTTTTTTCTGGATGGGGTAAGCGAGCTTGCGCAATCCCCAGTGTTCCTCGTGAACGATCTCAGCGCCTTTGCTGACAAGGAACTTCTGATACTTTTCAACCGTTTCCTTCATCTGTTCATCAGACAAAACGGGAGTCATAATGAAAACGGTT